>JBBRXK010000001.1:0-24424 GCA_038248465.1 Patescibacteria group bacterium
GCTCGCTACACAAGCAGTCAATGTGGTTTGATATCTCAAAAAGTCGCTCTCTTCCTAGATCTTCTCTCATTTTTCTCCTTTCAGCCGGCGATACTTTATCGGAAAGTATTCTTTTGGCGAGTGGAGCGATCTCACTCATGAGATAAATAAACATTTCAATATCTTCCTCGACTGTGTTTATTTGAATGGGTGAGTCGGGGGGCGGAATGTCTTCTTCAATTTTGACTTTTTCGATTACGTCGTATTTTTCGATAAACCTTAATACACGTTCACTTCTTTCCTTACCCATTAACTCTTTGCTTAGAAGAAAATCGAACAAGGCTTGCCTGGGAATGTTTAATTCATCTGACATAGCCTGAAAAGTGAAATCAGATTGAATATAGCATATTCCAAGCCGTCGTGCCTGCGGAGATAATTTATCAACTTCTTTTACCTGGTAGCCCAGCACATAAAGCCCAAACCTCAGATTTACCGCGTTGATTCCGATCGGAGACATCTCTCCCTTAATCCATCTTTTTAAATTTCGAAGAGATATGTCCCTGAGAGATTCTGCCAAGGTCTTGAGTTGTTCATGCTTTTTGATTTCGCCTAGTCCATAAAAAGTTTTTTCAGTCTCGTATTCCATAAAACCTCCTTGGTTTTTTTATTTTGATAAAAAGAACAGTTATATTACTTTTTGGTAATATTTAAATATACATAATAAATAAGTTTTTGTCAAGGCAATTTCAGATTTTGTAAAGGTTTTATTAAAATGAGCTAAGTTGACGCTTCTATAATTGAATTTGTTTTCCACAAGCAAATTAAGAAATGGATAGGGTTAATAATTTATTATAATTAATCACTAAACCTGACCACAAAATTGAAAATTTAGTACATTAATATTAGCTAAAATAATTTTAAAAATTTATATATTAAATTAAAGACAGCACTATTGCCAAAATATAGCTAAAAATGGTAAAATACTTTTGAATGAAAGAAATATCTCGGTACTCGAGAAAATGATTTAAAATGTAGCCACGATGGTCGAGATAAAACGAATATTAGACAATTTCTGTATATGTCGGACAAAACCCTAATAAATCTAATAAGAAGCAGTCAAAATAACTGGTTATTCAAATGACTATATTGGGCAGCTTATCCGTTCTGGGAAAATACCTGGAAAGCAGATTTATTCTAACATTACCTGGATGACCACCCCAGAGGCTATCAATGAGTACAAGAAAAAACGCCAAGAAAAAGGATACTGAGCTTGGAATATTGTACAAATTTCAGAATTATAGACGAAAATTGGTTATGGAAATCGAGATATTTAAAATGATTTTTCAGAATTTTAAATCAGCACCACCACCACCACTGGTTTTACTAATATTTATAACATTTGCTGGCATCATGTATTCAGTATTTTATTTTTCTTTATCAAAAAATAATCAAATAAAAGACTCAAGCCTGCAAACACAGTCACAAAAAATAAACTTTTAATCTTTGCCTTAATTTAAGCGGAAGTCGCGAGGACAGTAAAAAAGAGACTTTCGTGGAATTGCATCCCCATGCGCATCCCAAAAAAGCACAATACAACGTGCTCGGTTATTCCCCTGGATAAGAAATTACTCGGCGGAATGAGCAATATAAGCCAGCTAAAACTACGAATTTTTAGCTGGCCTTTGCTTTTTCTTGGGGCTTTTGTTTTGTTAATACTTCTTACTATCGTACCTTGGAAAAATCTAATCAAGTCCCTTTGGGCAAATAGCGAAGATATAGAAACTATTAGTTTTTATGCAAGTGGCGTAAATACAGATAAAGCTGGTGAAAATTACGATGAAGGCTGGTGGCAAACAACAAAAGCTCAGCTAAATCCTGATCTAGCTAGTGACGCCAGTCTTATAGATTTTTCTGATCAAAATTCGGCCTTTTATGCCGGTGGCAAATACTCCTTGGTCTTTTCTGCTTTTAATTTTTTGAAAGAAGAGGTGCCTTTCGAGACGCCTGAAGAGATTGATCCATGGGATGAAGCGATGCAGGCGGAAAATAGCGAAGATATCCCAGAAGTAGATAACAGTGGAGAAGTAATTGTCGATGACTCGAAAGAAGATTTTTTAAATGAAGAGCTTGTAGTACCCATTCAACTGGATTCAGAAAGTCAGAACGAATCAGATGTTATTATTGAAAATGAAACTAATAAGCTAGAAGTGGACACGGAGACACCTGAAACAGTTGAAGAATTTTTTGATAATGATGGAGATAGCTCTAGCGACGCAAAAGTATCTAGCCCGCCACAATTACCGACTAATAGCGAATCGGAAAGCTCGAGAGAAATTAAACCGGTTTCAGTGTTAAATAATATTTTTGGATCAACCGAGGCCATTGCCCAAGAATACCTTACTTCGAAGGTCGAGAAATTTGAAGACCTGGGGGAATTCAAATCGGCTAAAATTAAATTGTCATTGGCATTTGGGGCTGTAAGTTCAATTAAAAATGAAGATGAAAATGAATCAATTAAGAATGAGGATGAGGCAATTCAGAATGAAAATGAATCAATTCAGAATAAGGATGAGGAATTAAGAATTAAGAATGATGGGGTAGATACTTCGAGTGATAATTTTCCGGCGGCTGATACGATTGATCAAATGATTGCGCCGAGTGAAGATTTGAAGGTTGAGACCTTGCCTCCAGGTGAATCTGATCCAGAGGTGGAAGTGGTGCCGACAGAGGATAATGCCGAACCGGTTAAGGTGCCAACTGATGAGGCGAAACCAACTAGTCGGGCTGGTGCAATTTTTAGTTTGATCAAGGCGGCTCAGGCACAAGTGGAGAATGCTTCGGGTACCAAGCTAGTCTTGTGGTATAGTCTAGACGAGGGGGCGATGGCGACAACTAGCCCGGACAATGCCCAGTTGTGGCAACAATTTGACACCCTTGGCCAAGATAGTTTTTCCAATGCCCTGAATAGTGATTATCTAAGCTACGAGGCCGATTTTTTGAAATCTTGGGCCGATATTGAAAATCTAAAAATAAAAATAGAAGCAGTTGATGGGGATGAGCTGAAATTTGTCGCCTATATCGATTCAGTTTGGGTGGAAGTGGACTATGATCCAGAAACAGAGCTTGAAAAAATAGAGAAGCGACAACGTTTTGAAGAAGCTTTAAAATTAATATCAGAACAGACCGTCTTTGAAGTATTTGAAGATGGAACTTTTGTTTTTGCCTATGAGAAGAATGAAAGACGGATTTGGGATACGCTATCAGAGATGCTTGGGGTGGGAGATTTTTGGAAAGATGTTTCTATATATGTTGATCTCTTTAGCAGTGACGGCGAGAAGATGGATATCCCCATGAGTGTGATTTTTAATTCTGATGGCGAAATGAATATTACGATTGACAGAGAGGGTAAAAGTATTATGCCCGGTAAATACAGTTTGCGTTTTCATATTGAAGACAATTCAGGAGAAGTGCCTGAAATTTTTGATATCACCAAAGATTTTTATTGGGGAGTACTCGTAATGAATACGAATAAAGATATTTACTTGGCTGGTGATTCTGCTTTTGTTCAGATGGCGGTACTTGATGAAGGCGGACACACAGTTTGTAATGCCAAACTAGAACTAAATGTAAAAGGTCCAAATGGGGAGGAGGTTTATAAAAATTTCGGAGAGGGAGAAAATGCCATCAAGCTTAGTGACGCTTGTGGTCCGGATACGGTGACGGACCAACCAGATTATTCTGTCTTTGTTCCCTTGCGTGCCGAGGGCGAATACGAGATGACTCTCAAAGCCACGACAGCATCTGGAGAGAAGAGTATTAGTCGTAGCCTGGTGGTAGGCGAGAGTGATTTTAGTATTGAGCGAATTTCGGCGACAAGAATTTACCCCAAAAGTGACTATGATATGCACATTAAAATTGAAGCAAACAAAGATTTTTATGGTGATATCAAAGAAGTTTTACCAGCTGGATTTAAATATAAACATTTAGACCTAAAAATAATAAATAAAAATACCTCGCTAGTCATGGATGGCACATATTTATTTAGTGAAGAGCGAGGACCAAACGATGAAGTGGAATTAATCTGGCACGAAGTAAGCTTATCACCGATTGATATTTTGGAAATTAATTATACTTACGATGCACCAGACAAATCGCCCGAGACATTCCTAGCTGGTCCAATGGTGCTTAGTCAGAATAGTGAAGCGGTCTATAGCGAAAAAAGATCTTGGCAGATTGCGTCGGATGCATTGTTAAAAAGAGCCAGGACGGTGATGTTTCAAGCCGGTGTTTATAACGGTGCTGCGACAGCTGGTCAGAACACTAACACGGATTATAAATTGGCCGCGTTTAACTGGCGTTTGGCTGAAACGGGTGTCTCAATAAAAAATGCTTACATTGTAATGGAAACACAATTTGAAGCCTACAATACCATTGGTGGAACCTATGCCGGATACAAACTTGGTTTTGATGCTTGTGTGGAGAATTGTAGCTCGGACGCCTTTGGGGTAGGCAGCGGACAAGTCTTGAGTGACAATGCCAATGCGCTGGTATATGACGAGGGTGAGTCCAATACGGGGCGTCTACTCCTGGATGTAAGTAGTGAAGCTCAGTTGGCGGCTTATACTGGAGATAGCGTCTTGATGGAATCGCAGTTTGGCTATCGTCTTAAAAACTCTTCGGCCTATAGCTCTATAGCCAATCTGAGCGCGATGCTTATTGTTACTTATACTTATGATCTTGAGGCACCTAGTATAACTAATACAGTGGTGTATCCAGTCGATTCAACTACGGGCACCAACAATGGTTCTACTAAAACTGGTATCACCACTCATTGTACGGCAGACAATAACTGCCCCACCTTTGCTTACAACATGAATATTCCAGAATGGCCCGGCACCTCGACCTCCACCAATAGAGTATCACAATTTTTTAGAATGGATTCTCATCCTTACAACAATACTATTTTTGACATCGAGCCTTATCTGGATATCGAGACCTATAATGTAGATAGTAGTAGATTCCATTATGAATCAGCGCTTAGTTCCAATGGAAATATGCCTCCGATGTATTTCCCGACTTGGGCAAATTCTGGATATGCCGAAAATCAGGATCAGCAGACAGAGTTTTATATGGGAGGCGCTACGACTACTTATGCTATCGGGGGAGAAGTTACGGAGACATATATCGCCTCGTCTTCGGCACCACTGAAAACTAGAACTGTTTCATTTCCGGTGGGAGTTATAAATAATGGTAATAATATGGTCTTGAACAGTAAAGACATAAGCGTGTTTTTCCCGGAGAATGGCAATGCGACTGGCACGGTGGATATCAAAAGCGCTTGGCTTAGACTAAGGGTGCATGGTGCGATAATCACTAATGCTTATACGGTAACTGTATCGACCAAGGCAGGAAACAGCGCAACTTCGACTCCCCAGGCTTATGCTTATCGAGCTAACTCAGCTATTGTAAAACCGACTTTGAATCTATATCATATCATTCCGGAGACTGATTATGCCGAACTTGAGGAGGCAACAGCCAATTCGGGCAAGACTTTGCGCATTAATTCTACTTATAGTAATGGTAATTTTAGTGTGGCTTCGGCCGAGCTGATGATTACTTACACTTATTCGAGTGAGGCAAATGGCTATGCCACTAGCCTTAGCCTTTTTGGCGGACAGATGACCGCGGCGGCTGCGACGAGCACCACCCTGGCTACTGCCAATTCGGTTTTTCCAGAGCAAAATAATAAGACAGTTTTGGCTGGTGGTTTATTTGCTAGTTTTATGAATTCAGATACAACCCGTGCTGTTGGGAACACGGTCCGTTTAATGGGAGTAAATTTGTCTACCACCATTCCATCATGTACTACTTCCTATAGAGCTCTTCCCGATTCACAAAACATGCACACGGAAATGATTGCTGAAGTTTCTAGTCTTATAAATACCACCGATAACCAGTCTTACAACGCTTGTTATGCTATAGACGATACAACCGTAGCCACCGATGTGGCTAGTATGAATGGTCAACTCGTCTACACCTATGGCTGGACAAACACTCCTCCCACGGGCACATTTAATTCTGCCTCATTCCGAATCGATGGCTCGGGCGTAATTGATCTTGAGGCCGAGGTAGACGATCTTGATGATCAGGATTGTCAGGCCAAGCTCGAATATGCGACTGGCACAACTTGTATTTTCTCTAGTCCGAGTAAGGCGACTATCGATGAGACGGATGCCAATATAACAGCCCTTTATCAGGATCCATGGGCAAGTAATGCGAACACTTATCAACTCGGTACGGCAAATGGCTACATCACTACTGCCTCTGGGTCAAACGCTGTGGCTTTCGACTGGAAATCCAAAAGTGATTTAGTAGAGCTTGATGGTGATTATTGTTTGCGCATTACCGCGAGTGATAGACTGCTTGACCAAGCGACACCAGCCACCACCACCATTTATATTGATAATAAAAAACCAAGTGCTCCAGAGGCCTTGTCTTTACATTCACGAACTGGCTCAGAGTTAGTTTTAAATTACGGCGCGACTAGCACCGAAACCAATTTTAAAGAGTACAAGATATTTTATAAAGTTTATGATGGCACTGATCCGACCGAAGCGAGTGCAGTGATTTCTTCGTCGACGGATAGTAATCTCGGGGACAAATATTTTAGCAACCAGGCCACCACTTCAATTTCTGGATTAAATATCAATGTAATTTATAGCATTGCTATCTGGGCTTATGATTATTATGGAAATGTCTCTAGTTCCAGCCGAGTAGATATTTTTACTAATGACGCACCGATTTCATCGTTTAATAACCCGATATTACAAAAGAATGATGGCAGTGGGGCGGTCGATATTTCTATAGAAGCGGATGATTTGAATAACAATGATACCTTGAAGGCAAAAGTAGTGTTTGCCACCGGCACCTCCTGTTCTTTTGTAACTCCTGCTACACCACTGCTCGATGAAAATGGAGCGTCAATTCAGGTAGATTTCGGTTCAATTACTATTTCCAACGCCAATCCTTATCAAGTAGGTGCGAGTAGTGCTTGGATTCTGACCTCGCCTGGATCGAATACTGTTCAATTTGACTGGTTGTCCAAAAATAATCTGCCCAGTGCCGATGGTGATTATTGTCTAGGTGTAATTGTAAATGATTCTTATGATGATCAGCTAGCTACTTCTACCACTATTGTGACAATCGATAATGTGAAACCGTTTTCGACCGGCAATTTGCTAACGGGGGAATTAGACGAGAGCCAGATAACTTTGATTTATAATACAGCTAGTCCAGCGACCGATACTCATGAACCAGCGAGCAATGCTTACAAAATATTTTACACACAAGGAACCACCGGAGTCAGCGAAGCCAACACCGAAGTTGATCGTAGTGACCTAGATGCTTACAATTATAAAAGCGCCACCTCTACGGTCGTGAACGGATTGTCTCAAAATACTTGGTATGTCTTTAATATCTGGTCTTATGATGATTATGGTAATGCGACTAGCGCCAATGAGATTGCGATCAAGACCGATGCCAATATTACCAACAAGGCACTTACTTTTGTTAATCCGGCCGAGGGCGGATATATTCACAATATCGCCGCAGCGGGTACTGGAATTTGGACTTTTAGAGTGTTAGTCAAAGAGGTTAGTGGATACTATGCCATAGCTAGCACTACTTTGCGTCTAGCTAATGAGAACGACAATATATCACCATATAATGATTTTGCTTTTAGTTGGGATCAGAGTTCCAATGTCTTTTCCGAGATCGGAGCCGATGTTAATTCCCTTGTAACCCTAAGTCCAACTTCAGTTTCTAATTGTGCGGGTGATTTTTGCACCTTGGATTTTGATTTGATATTTAGTAAAAAAATAATTAGTTCGAGTGTCGAGTTCAACGCCGAGCTATTTAGCGGTAATGATAGTTTGACCGTAGATCACGACGTGTATCCCAATTTTTATCAAGTGAGAGTACCATATTTGGAGCAGATGCATTATCGGTGGAGGAATGATAATGGGGGAGAATAATCAATTGCCCTTTTTCCAATCACACATTTTTTTTTCAATCGCTAAGCTTTGTTGTTATCCCGAACGCTCCTCTTTGTCATCCCGCACACCCTTTTGTCATCCCGCGCACCCTTTTATATGACAGAAAAGTAATGTTTGGTTTGCAAATCACGAGTTTTCAGCGGTCCAACCGCTGTGGTACAGCGGTTGGACCGCTGAAAACGGGGCTTGAAATAAATTTTCTTGAACAAGAATGAAACAATATTTCCAAAAACTAAAAAAACTTTTTCCTCTAGCACTGGCAGTGCTAGTGGTTTTTGTGTTGTCGACGACTATGGTTCGGGCGGGTTCGGGGCAGGTGCAAAAAGATAAAGGTATGGATTTTGAGCTGGCTTCCAAGAATACAGGGTTTTCGGCGAATCAGAATGCGGAGTTCGATTTTAAAATTTCTAAAGACCAGAATTGGCTGGCTTCTGTTGGGCAATATTTCAGAAGTTTTTTTGTGGACGATTACAAAAATACCGATATCCAGGCCGAAGTTGAGAATGCCACCGGGAATGGACTAACTACCGAGGTGCTTCGTGAAAAGAACGGACAGTTTAGCGTGAAAGCCAAGTCGGTCGGGCGACAGAGTAAGCCCGGTAAGTATCGCGTAAAGGTATCGGTGAAAGATGCAAATATTACGGGCGGGCAAGAGGCCGTTTTTTATCAGGACTTTTCTTGGGGTGTGCTTGCTTTCAACTCGAATAAATCGGCCTACTTGCCTAATGAAAAAGCCTATTTACAATTTGCGGTTTTGAATGAGTCGGGCCATACGGTTTGCGATGCCGAGCTAAATGTTTTGATAACTGGACCTGGCCGTGACATAAAACTAAGTACCAAGGACGGCACTATCACTCGCAATGCCGAATGTGGCCCAGATAATATAATTTTGAATCCAGATTATTATAGTTATCAAGAGCTTAATGGGGCGGGGGATTATGTTGTAAAGGTTACAGCCCAAAATAAAAACGGAGTTTGGGAGATTAGCGATAAACTTAGTGTACAAACTAAAATTCCATTTGAGCTTGAACGCATGGGTCCAACTCGTATCAATCCAAAAGCTCCTTACGGCGTCAAAATAAATATTAAAGCTAATGAGAATTATAAAGGAGATTTACTCGAAATGATTCCATTACAATTTTCAATCTCAAATTACGAATTACGAATTAATGATAAAATATTTACCAAAAATCCAAAAATTGAAGTGACGGATGTCGAGACAAAAGTAATCGCGGATAATATTGATATCAAGGCTGGCGACAACATTGTCATAAGCTACAAATTCAACGCACCAGAAGTAACACCAGAGTTTTATTTGCTGGGATCTTTGCAGACAAAAATAAACGGTAATTTGAATCCGATGGAAAGTAGGCAATGGCAGATAGCTTCGGACGGAGAGAATCAGGTAATAGTGGCGCAAAATATTCCTATTTCTGCTGGGAATATTGATACGGTTAATTGGAAGGATGTGGCCATAGCCTCTTCAACTTTGTTTACCGGCGGAAAAAAATATTTTGTTTATGTGACGGCTGGATTTTCTAGCGCATTGGCGGCGGCCAATCTTGATTTTCAAATTAGCTATGGCTCAACTACGAAGTATACAGGACTGATACAAGCCTCCGGTGATCAGGCGAATGACGCTCAACAGATATCTTGGTATGATGTAATGGATCAACCAGCCACCACAACTGATATTAGTCTTCAATTTCGACCTAATTCTTCTACGGCTTATGCTATGAACGCTCAGATTATAGCTATCAATCTTAGTAATCTAGAGACTACTGATTGGAAATACGCGAGTAATACCACGTCTCGCGCTTTGTCTAATGTGGCTACTATAGATGCGACCATGACGATGGACACAGCTGATGGTGTAAAAGACTGGTTAGTTTTTGCCGGTAATGAATTTTCTATCACAAATACTACAAGACAATATATTAGTCATATTTGGGATGGTACAACGGCGTATATGCAAGAGACCCGTGAAGGGCGCAATGCCGCCGAACTGTTGCCCCATGTTTTATATCGATCTTTTGATAATGTCGCTACTAATACAGTTTTTAGTATTCGTAATTATGCCTCTGTTGCCGCGGACACACATCTCAAAAGTCGGGTCTTTGCGCTGAACTTAAATCGCTTTGAAAGTTTCAAGAATTATTATGCTAATATTAATACTACGATGACGCCAGTTGGCACTTGGTTTTCGGCGGGCAACTTGAATGCGGGCGGAAACTATTCGCCACTCACTATCGGCAACCAATTAATTTTTGCTGGCCTTATTAATGACGTAAACACTCAGGCCAATGAATACAATACCAGACTTTTGGTAAATGCCGTCACCTCCCCAGTGGCTTGGAGTTGGGCGCAAGCACCCGCAGGTTATTTGACACCCAACGAAGCTTTGGAAGAAATTGACAGCAATATTGTGACCCAAATAAGTATTCCATCAAGTGGACAGACTATCAGCCTGGATGCAGTATCGGCAGTCGGTGTTAATCAAATCTTGGACGAGGTGAGTTTGACGGCTTTTAGTACACGCTTAAAAAATAGCAATAAACCTAATGGAATAATTAAAACCGCAAATTTTAGAACGAATGGCTCGGGAATAATCGATTACTCTATTGATGTCGCTGATCGTGATCTCGACGACTCGCGCATGAAGGTGGAGTTTGCGACCGGTACTACTTGTTCGTTTGTCACGCCGGGCAAAGCCACAATTTCCACAGCCGACGCTGATACCACGGCCACCTACGGCGATCCAAAAGTAGACAATCTGCTCGCCTATCAAGTCGGCTCCTCGACTGGTTGGATTACAACTACTTATGGTACTACAACGGTAGATTTTGGTTGGACCAGTAAAAGTGATATTCCTAGTTCCGAAGGTTCGTATTGTTTGCGCATTACCGTAAATGACGGCACAAATGATCAGGCTAGCCCGGCTACGACCACCGTGTTTATTGATAATAGTACGCCAAATATTTCGGCGCTAACGACGGCTAATATAAAATATAAAATTGGCGATACTTTGCGAGCGACGGCTACAGTACCCCTCGAGTCGGGGAATTTGGTGCTCGGAAACGGTTCAACTATCAATGGCAAACCAGCAATTAATGTTCAAAGAGTAGATGACACCACCTTTACTTTTGATTATACGGTTGTAGCCGGGGATACGGATAGAGCGACCGGCACTATTCCATACGTGATTTCTTTGATTGATGCATATAACAATAAAAGTGCGACTTCAAGTGGTAATTTCGCCAATGGCACTATAGACGCCAATCCACCGGCGATAAGTTCTGTCACGATTTTAAATAATATGTATGGCGTCGGAAATACGATTACGGCTACGGTCACCGTGACGGCGGATGCCGATGTTTATTCACTCGGTGCCTCTACTATAAATGAGGTAAATGCTCAAAACCTTAAAAAAATAAATAATACGACCTATACCGTTGATTACGTGGTTGTTAGTGGTAATACGGATAGGGCTACTGGAACAATCCCGTATTCTATTATTTTGATTGATTCATTTACCAATAGCAATACAGCTTATGCCGGCAACTTGACTAATGCTTCGGTGGATGCTCATCAGCCGATAGTATCATCGGTCTATTTGACCAATGGAGATTATGCTATTGGCGATACCTTGACAGCCGTGATTACAGCCGACAGCCCAAACTATACAGCAGGTGCGATTACAATTAACGGGAAAAATATTAGTAACTGGGTGAATAACAATAACAATACCTATAATGTTGATTATATGGTAGCCGAGGGAGATACGGATCGGACGGCTAACACCATTCCAATTTCCGTAGTAGTTTTAGATAATTATGGTAACAGTAATATTGCCTATACTGTGCCCGCTGCCAACACAGCTACACTTGATGCCCACACACCAAGTATAGCGAGTGTTAGCTTCGCACCAAGTGCTGGCGTACTCAAAGTCGGCGCGACCGCAACCACAACTATCACTGTAGCTGGCGCGGAAACAGCGATGACTGCCGGCACAATCTTTACTATCAACGGCATCGACGTGAGTGGCTCCTTCACGGAAATCGGTGGCGGACAATATCGTGTGACTTACACTGTCAGCGAGGGAGACAACGACATCCTTGATGCTAGTGACTTAGCAATTAATTTTAACATCAAAGATTCCGCCGGCAATCAATCGGTATTATTTACTACCGCGGACGCAAGTAACCGGCCTGGTGTTGATGCGCACCATCCAACAATACCAGGAGATTTAAGCTTTGTAGTTCATGGTGATAATTTTATTACCTTGGCCTTTGGTGCAAACTCTAGTGATTCAAATTTTAAAGAGTATAAAATATTTTATAAAGCTGGTACAAGTGGAATTACAGAAAGTGATAAGGAATTTAACCAAACTAATGATATAAATTTGGCTAACAATTTGTTTAATGGTCATGCCACCACTACTATTTATGGGTTGTTGTCGGCCACGCAATATGTATTTAATATTTTTGCCTATGACAATGCTGGCAATATGTCGGTCGCCGCTATTGAATTATCCGCAATTACCAATTATCCCCCAAGCGACCCTAATTTATTAACTCAATACAAAAATGATGGTGTAACAGAATTAAATAATGAAGATTGGACGAATAATAACAGTCTGAAATTTATAGCGAGTTCGACCGATTACGAGTCTGACCCTCTAATTTTTTATTATGAGTTTTTGCCAAGCGCCAGCTCTTCGTTAACGGCGACCACTGTGCCCGTGTCGACCTGTGCTTCGGCCACAAGTTACCAGACTTGCGTATCCAAAGTTTGGGAGGTGATCGGAGGCCAGATGTTAGGCATTAACTCTATTCCAGATTCGTCGACTGGTTACAAATGGCAGGTACTGGCCTGTGACGAGCATGCTTGTTCTGATTGGACAAAATACAATAGTTTAACTCCAAATATTCTAATTGATACATTGGACCCCGGTGTTCCGGGGAATCTTACTATTTTTTGGGATGATGCCACCAAAGCCATATTTACGCTTGGCTCATCTTCTGCCGAAGCTAATTTTAAAGAGTATAAGATTTTTTACAAGGGCGGTTCTTCGGGGGTGAGTGAACTTGATTTTGAGCACAGCTCTTCCACCGATATTAATCTGTCATACAAAAATTACAACAATGCGACCTCAACCTTGATTGAAAATTTTTCAGTGTTAACAGAGTACACGGTCAATATTTGGGCCTATGACTGGGCAGGTAACAAAAGTCACGCAACAGAAATAACTTTTACGACTGATAATACCTACACCCCACCGACTGGACTTTTTAATTCTGTTGCCGAAAAAACTAATGGCAGTGGTGCCATCGATATTTCAGTAGAAATAGATGATCCAGACGACAATAATAATCTAAGATTGAAAATTGAATACGAGGCTGGAGCAGACTGTGTCTTTGCCACTCCGCTTGACCCGACACTCGATGCTAATTCGGCAAATATAAACGCTGATTACGGTAGTCCGGATGTTGATAACAACAGCACCTATCAAGTTGGAAGCTCGACTTCATACATTCTAACTTCATTTGGATCAAACACGATAAATTTTGATTGGTTGAGCGCAGTCGATTTGCCAGATGCCAACGGAGTTTATTGTCTTAGAATGACTGCCAATGATGGTATGTTTAATCAGGCCATATCAGCAACGACTACGGTGTATATCGACAATCTCGCGCCGACAACGCCAGGGGATTTGAATTTGGAAACAAAAAACACCCATGATTTAGTATTGCGCTATGGCATTGCCTCAGTCGAAGATAATTTTGCGACTTACAAATTATTCTACAAGCCAGGCGCCGATGGCGTCACAGAGGGAGACACACTACATTCTGATATAAATCTAAGTAATCGTTTGTACAATAATAAAGCAACTACGACTGTGGTTGGTCTTGATCCAGGCAACGCTTATGTGTTTAATATTTACGCTTATGACGACTACGGCAACCAGAGTCAGGCGACTGAACACACTTTTAGCACGAACTTTATTCCCGAGGCACCGAGCTCGCTTGTTCAAAAGAAGAATAATGATACTACGGTGATCGCAAATAATAACTGGACCGATGAAAATAATATTCGTTTGAGTTCAAGTATTATTGATGGTGATGCCAGTGAGGTGCTTACCGCTTTTTTTGAATTTCGTCCAGCCGGTGATTCCTTTTTGACCGCAACCAGCGTGCCGGCCAACGCTTGTTCAGCGACTGATAACTTTGCTAATTGTACAAGCAAGGTGTGGGCGATTAGCTCGGTGGCGGGTGATTACAGTTCAAGCCCATTTATAGCCCAAGTTCATCCTAGCGCTATTCCTGATTCGGCAAATGGCTACCAGTGGCAGTCAATCGCTTGTGATGACAACGGTGTTTGTTCAGATTGGATAAGTCTTGGGGTGGAGCCAAATTTCAAAGTGGACACAGTTAGTCCAACTAGTCCAGGTGATTTGAGTTTGAATACGAGAACACATGACAGTTTTACGATTAATTTTGGTTCGGCAACTGTCGAAAATAATTTTAAAGAATATGTAATCCATTACAAAGTGGGTACGGGCGGAGTCACTGAGGGTGATACGAGTTTTACATCAGCTAATGATGGTAATTTGTTAATAAAAAACTACAATGGTGTGGCTACGACCACGATAAGCGGACTAAACGAAAACACCCAGTACGTCCTAAATATCTGGGCCTATGACGATTCGGGACAAAAATCGAGTGCGACGGAAACTAGTTTCACTACCAACAATCGTCCAACTGGTCAGTTTGTTAGTGCCACGCAAAAAACCGATGGCAGTGGCAAAATTGATTTGTCTATTAGTGTCAATGATAGTAATGGCGAAAATGGTATGGCAAAAATTGATTATGTTGTCGGTGTCGATTGTAATTTTTTAGCACCACTTTATCCGACCTTGGATGAAACAGACGCTAGCGCTACCAGTACTCACGGTGACGCCAAAATATTAAATAGCAATGTTTATCAAATTGGTAACGATAGTGGCTGGATTGTGACTTCGAGCGGGGCCAATACCGTTAATTTTGATTGGCTTAGTCAAGATAATCTGCCAACAGAAGATGATGCCTATTGTTTGCGCCTAACTGCGAACGATCAACAAGACGATCAGGCGACCTCCGCTACTACCACTTTGATTATCGACAACAAAGCACCCACTATACCGGGAAATCTTGGTTTGGAAGGGCACACAGGTTCAACTTTGACTTTGTCATTTGGAGCAGCTTCGCTTGAAAATCATTTTGCCTATTACAAAATTTATTACAAAGAGGGCTTGGGCACAGTGAATGAAACTGATACAGAATTGCTTGATGGAGATTTGAATGATAGATTGTTTAATGAAACCTCGACTACTTCGGTAAGTGGGCTAGGATATAATACTCAATATAGTTTCAAAATTTATGCTTATGACATTTATGGGAACAAATCAAACTCCGATCAGGTAACATTCACTACCAATGCACCACCAACTGGTTTTATAAATTCCATCGCGCAAAAGACCGACGATAGTGGAACAGTTGATATTTCTATTGAAGTCTATGATGCTAACAACGACGACTGTACAGCCAAGTTGGAATACGTGTCTGGCGCACTTTGTAATTTTGCCTCACCGCTTGATCCAAGCTTGAGCGAAACACAGTCAGATATTAGTTCCGACCACGGTACCCCTACCATAACAAATTCCAGTGCTTATCAAATCGGCAGTCCTACCAAAATCATCACTAATCAAGGCTCAAACACTATAAACTTCGATTGGTTGGCAGCTAGCGATATTGGCAGCATGGAAGGAGCCTATTGTTTGCGATTGACCGTAAATGACACTAATGATGATCAGCTTGTTCAAGCGACCAGTTCATTTTTTTATGATAATAAAAACCCAACTACTCCCGGAAGCTTGAACATTGCTTCTGTTTCCGCAATTTCTGTTGATACCAATTTCGGAACACCTGGATTTGATACCAATTTTAGTGAATACAAAATATTTTACAAAGTTGGCACAACCGGAGTTACTGAAAATGATTTGGAATTTAATCGCAACGATGATCCAGCACTAGGAAATGAGAATTTCAATTTCAGAGCCTTTGCCACAATTGATCATCTCAACCAGAATGCCAATTATGTATTTAATATTTGGATGTACGATGATTATGGTAATAAAACAAAGGCGACAAATGAAGTTTCGACGACGACTACCGCTATTGCCTCGGCTACTTGGCGTGAGTCCGAAGACACCCCGGACCCAACTAACATAAATTATTTAACTAGACAAGAAAATATTAGATTACGTCTTGATATTGCCAATACGCGTGATTATAAAGCCGATGCAAATATTTTTGATCTCCAGTATGCAATCAAGACAGGTTCATGTAGTTCTATCTTTGATTGGACGACGGTGCCAGTAACATCAAGCAGTGAACATTTCAATTTTGTCTCTAGTGGGTATGTGAGTGATGCCTCATCGACAACCGAACGACTTAGTAACTCAGGTGCTTATGAATTTACCCCTGGTTATGTTGTAGCTAATCCATCCAGCAAGGGTGCAAGTATAAATATTGCTGCTAATCAGCATACTGAAATGGAATTCGTCTTCAGGCCCAGTATCCATGCCCAGGCTGATACTACTTATTGTTTTCGCTCTACCAATGACGGTGTGCCGCTTGATTATTACAGACAATACGCTATTTTTACCATGGCTCCACCGCCAATTGGTTCTTTTGAGTCAGCCGAACTTAGAAGCGATGCCTCTAGTATAGCCGATATTAGTTTTAAAGTTTTTGATGTCAATGGTGGCGATGCCAGAGCCAAGCTTGAATACGTGGCAAGTTCTACTTGTAATTTTTCTTCGGCACTCGAACCGACCCTCGATGCCACTGACGAAAACATTACAGCCACCTATGGAGATCCAGAAATCGACAATGCTTATCCGTATCAAATTGGAACTACTACTGGTTGGATTATTACTGATTACGGCACGAGCACGGTTAACGTGGATTGGTTGGCGGGAAGCAATCTCACGGGAGCAGATGGAACTTATTGTTTACGCTTGACACTGAACGATGGTTATGATGATCAGGCAATACCAGCTACCACCACCATTGTGATAGATCAAGTCAACCCGACTGTGCCAGGTGATTTGGTCGATTTTGATATTTACTCGAACACTGTAACCTTGTCTCTAGGCACTAGTTCAAGCGATACAAATTTTAATGAATACAAAATATTTTACAAAGAAGGGGCTTCGGGCGTAACCGAGTCCGACACATTGTGGGGCTCAAGCTCGGATCCAAATCTGGGATTTGCCGATTATGACGGAGCTACTTCTACTACCATCACTGGACTTACTATAAACAAACAATATGTTTTCCGAATTTGGGCCTATGATCGGTTTGGCAACAAGTCGGTTTCTGGTGGCGAAGTTTCTGTAATAATTCGTTATAAGTCCCGATCAGAAAATTGGCGCTGGTACAATGATCAAGATTTAGAGACGCCGACTGCGACGCTCGCTCCGGAAAACGTTAGTCCGATTGATGTGGCCGATGGTGCCAAGATAAAGCTTCGATTAGCGCTTCGAGAAATAAGACATATTACGGGTGAAAATATCAAAATCCGTTTGCAGTACTCCACCTTCTCTGATTTTTCAAGCGACTTGCATTTTGTTGGTGAAATAGGTTCATCCACAGAATTGTGGAATTATGCCGATGGCATTGATGATGATAACGCCGCCATTAGTCAAGCACTTCTAAATGGAGTTGTGATTGGTGCCACCCACAATGAGTCCGGTATAGCAAGCACTAGCTATGCTCATACGACCGGATCGATAGCCGAGTGGGAATTCACGATACGAAACAACAGCGCCCAAGTAGGAACAAGTTATTATTTTCGCGCCTACGATAATACCAATCTATCACCGATAATGAAAAATGGCGTCAGCACCTATCCTAGTTTGTTGGTTGCCTCACCAAACCTTTCCTACGTTGTCAGCGGTCTGGCGGAGAACGAGGCCGTTGAAGGTTTACATACAACTATTTCAACAACACCAAACTCAATTGATTTTGGCAGCCTGATTCCCGGCCATGATGAAATCGCCGCTCAACGTTTTACGATTGATACCAATGCCGGTGGTGGTTATCAGTTGTTTGTTTACCAGAGACAAAAACTTCTCTCAGACAATGGTGCCGATATTAACCCAGTACCATATCCAAATGCGACACCAAATGCCTGGCCCATCAATCCGAGTCCAAGCGCTTTTGGTTATCATGCGGGCGATGACACCTTGTCTGGAGCTTCGCCGTCAAGATTTTCGGCCGACAATACCTATGCGGGCTTTGATTCAGATTTTGAAGAAATTTCATACTCGAGTATTCCGGTAGCCAACGAAACAGTTGACATGGTGATTCGCCTGGAGTCGAGTAATATGCAAGAAGCGGGAGACTATGCGACCGAAATTGTTTATGTACTACTACCAACTTTCTTTGAATAGGTAGCGGTAAAAAAATCGACATAATCTTGCCCACAAAAAAAGTCTCTTTATACAAGAGACTTTTTGTTTATTTCTTATTTATTTGCAAGAATCTTCACTGCTCACCATCCCATCTTTATAGAAAGCGCTCCTATCGCGACCGCATTTTTTATTTTCTTGCATTACAAAAGACTTGGGGTCAGCGTTTTCAATTTTCTGATTCAAATAATAAACGTTATTTTTATCGATTGCAAAGGGGAAGTCAAGCGGAGTAAATGTTTTTGGATCAGCCCCGACGATTATTTTATTAGCAATTTTAATTTCCATATTTTCTCGTCCATAAACTTGTTTTTTGTCTTTCGAAAAATTGGCGTCGATAATTTCAAAAGTTTTGGCATCGGACCCAGATAGTTCGCCCGCATCTTCCGAGAAGCCAGTTAAAATCTTGGCATTGATAAAATAATACACTTTGTTTTTGTAAGAAAAATAAAAAGCTTTTTCATCAAATCGCCCTTTGGCAAAATCTGCGCTCGGATCGGTATTGTAGTAGGAGTTGGCACGATGATGGTCGCTCGGATAGCCAACTACATTTTTTAATACCGCTTCAGCCGGAGCGCCGTTTATTGTTTTGCATTGCTTGGGAGCGTAGCAGACCATAAAACTTTCCGCATTTTTATTTTTTTGCAAATAAAAATACAGAGCGGAAGTTGCCAGTAGAAGTAAAATGAAAACAAAAATAAAAAGTTTCGAAAGCATTTTTAATTTAGAATTTTGCATGGTTGTAGAAAAAATTAATTATGTCTAAATTATAGCATTTGCAGAATATTACGCAAATAAAAAATCCCGAGCATCTTTTTTTGTCCCCAGCTTCTTTTTCTGTCACCCCGCCTGTCCGCCTTGGGCGAGAGCGAAGCCGAGAGATCTATAATGTTCTATTGTTTCGTCCATGTTTTTTCTTTCAATACTTTTTTGTCTTGAACCCCGATTCGCCTGATTAAAGGATTAACAGGATTCTAGGTAATTTAATGAGAATATCATTTCAATTTTTAGTGGATTAAACTTTAACTTGTTGCCAAAGAAAAAATAAGGGAAATAGAATCGAGAAAATCCTTTAATCGGGCGAATCGGGGTTCAGACGAAAGAAATGGGGCGAAACGGGATGACAAGGGCGGGGCAGGGCTTCGCATGGGATGGCAAATGGTTTTTGATTAACTAAAGAAATTTTTTGTCTGCAAATATTTCTCTGCCTGTAAAACAAAATTCAAATCTCTATTATTCATATTTAGCTCGAAGGGATCTTTGCTTTTGACATTTTTAAATAATGCAATTGCTTCAAAAATAGTCACCCACAAAAGTTTAAAATTTTCTTTCGTCTCTTCCTGGGTAAAGTCAGTGCTTTTGTGGCCCTTTATCTTCCGTGCCAAAAAACAAACAGAGTGATTAATCTGTCCGCCAAACTCTGGACTGTCAAACTGCGCTTCGCCAAGTTTTGTAATTATCTCAACGCCACAAGCTGCTTCCTCCAAGGCTTCGCGCATGGCGGTTTCTTCAAGGCTTTCGTTGTCTTCAACTCCGCCACCAGGAATTTTGTGGTAGTCACCACCCTTTACCTCGAGTACTGCAATTTTATTTATTGCCACATCAAAAATAACAGTCCGGGCAGCGTGGCGAATCATTTGTGTAGTGGGCATAGATGATTTATAAATTTCTTTTGAAGAAGTTGTTTTCCACATAAATTAAGAAAGTTATTTGTTTAGTTTTTTTTAAATAAGCCAGACACTTTAGCTTAATTTTATTATAACAGAGTAATTTTATATTACAAATACACCAGTTTTACCAAGGCTTGAACAAAGCGAAGTAATAATATAAAATAAACGTATTAGTTTATAAGGGGCTTCGTATTGATTATGGTACAGGTCCTTTTTTGGATGGGACTTTGTCATTTCGGGATGACAGAAAAAAAAGACGCGGGATGACAGAAAATTCTGGATGACAAAAAATTTAAAAAATAACCTATGTTCAAAAAATTTCTTATATTTTTAATAATAATTGGTGGGGCTTATATGTCTTATCATTTTTATTCTGCCAAAAAAATTCAGGCTCGAGCTTTGAATGAGGAGCAGAAAAATCATCTTATGGCGGAAGCTACCAGCACTCCTCCGGAAAAAACAGATCGTATTGCCAAGTTTGAGATTGGTGAAGGGACGACTTTTGCGCAGGTGATGACGGATAAAGCCAGCACGACTTATGGTGTGGCGATGGAGATATACAATGCAGCTTTGCCGGTTTATGATCTCACCAAGGTGAAACAGGGAAAAATTATTGAACTTGTTTATGATAAAGATTCGGACGAGCTGAAAGAATTGCGCTACAAAGTGGATTCCGAGGATGAATTATTTGTGCGCCAAACTAGCCTGGCAAGTTCGAGCGCGATTTGGAAAGAGGAGAAAAAACCTATTCCCTATGAAATACGCGAGCGTGTAGCCAAGGGCACAGTGAAGACTTCAATGTATCAGGCGGCGATTGACGACAACATTGATATCAAGGCGATCATTGAGCTTGCCAATGTGTTCCAGTGGACAATCGACTTTGCTATGGATCCTAGAGTAGGGGACACTTTTGAATTTGTGTACGAGGAGCGTTATCTCGACGGTGAGTACGTGATGCCGGGGAGAATTTTTGCGGGTAAATACGTGAACGCCGGTACCGAAGTGGCAATGTATTATTTTGAAGAATCAGAAAGTAATAAGGCCTATTTTGATGAGAAGGGGAATGCGGCCCAGAAAATGTTTTTGAAAGCGCCGGTGGAATTCCGTTACATTTCCTCGGGTTTTACCACAGGCAAGAGATATGTAGAGGCCTTCAATGTATCCACTGGACATCGCGCCATTGATTATGCGGCATCGGCGGGTACGCCTATTAGGGCGGTGGGTGATGGAGTTGTCACTCATGCTTCTTGGAGTACGGCGGGCTACGGCAACCTGACAAGTATAAGACACAATGGAACTTACTCAACAAATTATGGTCATCAATCCAGATTTGCGGTCAAGGCGGGGGAACGAGTAAAGCAGGGACAAATTATTGGTTACGTAGGCTCGACTGGATTTTCGACTGGCCCTCATCTTCATTACGAAATGGTAAAGAACGGCACAAAAATTAATCCACTACTCGAAGTACAGCCACCAGGTGAACCAATCAAGGCAGAAAATAAACAGCGCTTTCTTGATTTGCAAAAACTTTATAATGATAAGATGGCAAAGTAGCCACATTAAAATAAATTCCCCCTTATCCCATTATCTTGACAATGGGATTATTTTTGTTGGTATAAAAGCTTATTTTATGCTAAAATTAAAGCGCATATGTAAACTTTAATTAAAATTAAAAAAATAATATGAGTAAAGCAGAGATAAAAGAGCCAATCCAAGAAGCGGAGAAAACCCAAGAACTAAGCCCTGATGAAATAAAAATGTGGCTTAGTAAAATGAAAAAAGAATATTGCATTGATTTTTTTGCTGAAATTGGCGAACAAATATATTTCCCCGAGGGAACAATGATGGGTAACATGGATGTGTCTGGTAAATCTTTGCAAGATATTTTTGACATGACGATTGCAAAACTCGATAGTTATGAACCGCCCTTTGTTCAAGAGGCGGAAATCAAGGAAGAACCGGACGAGGTGCCAACTTGGCTCAAGGGAAAAGAAGCACTAATTTGGCATGGTGCTAATGAAAATCCTACTTGGGAAATAAAAAGCCATCAGTACGGCAAAGAAATTGCTTTGTCTTATGTTCGACGAGGTAAAGAAATGAAATCGGGAAGAGACGAAGTGGAGCAAGGCAGAAAAATAGAAGCAGTCGACAGTGACTTTTCGTTGGATGAATGGAGAGTCGTAGAAACAATTTTCAAAGAATATCAGGCTTTAGAAAAAGATTTAAATTCTACTGATGAAAATTTAAAAAAAGAAACGAAGACAAGAATCAAGAGTGTTCTCAAGGAAGAAAACGCCTATCGTAAGGGAGGCGGGGTTGAACCACAAATTCTTAAAAATCTGATAGCTGAAGCCTTGGATAAAACAGCCAATAAGACCAGAGGTTTTAAAAAAGACAAAATTGAACTAGAGGCTTTAACGCAAAAAACCGCGGAAATACTTAGCCAATTGTTTGTTCTTAATAGAAGCCGAGGGGATGGTGCTGATAAAATTCCAAAAGTTAAATCCGATATCAAAGAAACGCCGTCATTTGCCCATGGGCTAAAGCAACTAGCTGAATGTTTGACAATTCAATTAAATGCCAAAGATGAAAATATTAATAATGACGATTTTGAAGAAAGCGATAATTGGGTTGAGTCTTTTGAAAATGCCAAAGGAATAACTTTGATGATCGGTGAAGCTGGCACGGGTAAAAATGAAGCAGTAGAATATTTTGCCGCCAAGACAAAACGGCCTTTCTTTTGGTTTCCTTGTGGGCGTGGTATGGAAGCTATCGATTTGGTGACTCATTATGAGTTTGATACCAAGGAGGGCACCAAAAGATTTTTGACTGAACTAGCAAATGGTATAGCGACCCCAGGAGCGATTGTTATGATTGATGAAGTTAATGCCCTAAAACCAGAAGTACAAGCTATTCTACATGGCTTGGGCGATTCGAATCGTTCTTTGAATTACGATGGAGTGAGAATTCCTGTGGCCGAGGGGACGCTCATAGTGATTGCTGGTAATCCGGCTACCTATGGCTCGGCTGGCAATCTGGGTCAGGCCCTCTTGAGTCGTACTCGCGGACAATCGATGGTGATGGAGTATTCTGCATTAACCAAAGGCGATTTGGCAAAGCGGGAAAATGGCTGGAGCGATGCAATATTAGAACAAAAAAAGCAAGAGGACAACAAACTACAAGGCTACGCGTGTGACGAAATACTTGCCCTATTTCCTGTGTTTAATGAATTTTCAGGTCTAGATGACAAGGAGTTTGAACTGCTTTGGGAATGCGAGATAAATGAAAAAACAGAAGGAACGAAAATTCAAGAATTGGAAAACCACCCCAAATTAAAAGAACTTAGGGACGGAGATGTCGGAAAACATATTCACAAAACATTGGTGGATTTGCGTGACATTCTTCGCATTTCGGATGCTTGGCGCAAGGCTTACGAAAAAAGGAGCGGTGGCTTTGATCTATTGAGCGTTGGTATTCGCGATACTATCGCTATCGCCAAAGTATATAAAAATGAAAGGGATGTGCGCAAAGCCTATCTAAAAACTTTTGCAGATTTTCGAAAAAATCCAATCGATGGTCTCGACTCTACCTTTAGTTCGCTAGAACTTCTAATCAATAATGTTTTAAGTCAGTAAATATGCCCGAAACAATCAATGAAAACCGATTCAAAGACATACAAGAATTGACTAAAGAAACTGGTACTGGTCTTGAACTTTCCAAAACACCAGCGACAGAAAAGGTAGCCAAGGGTTTGGCTGTACTAAATGTTGCCATTGATCATGACACCAGCATAACGCCAAATGACCTAGTCGCGATAGAAGAAGGTCTAGCTACGGTCAAGCTAGATATGGGTGGAGAACAATTTAGTATTCAAGAATTAAAAGACATCCCAGATTTAAAAATGAATGTTGAAATATGGAAAGAGATAGTGAACGGAAATTTTAATAATGTTAGAAAGCTAACTTTCATTACTCCAAAAATAGCCGAACACCTCGCCAAACATCGAGGAAATCTCTATCTCCAGGGCCTCAGCTCCATCTCCGACACCATCGCCGAACACCTCGCCAAACACCAAGGAAATCTCGATCTCGGTGGCCTCAGCTCCATCTCCGACACCTCCGCCGAACACCTCGCCAAACACCAAGGATATCTCAATCTCGGTGGCCTCAGCTCCATCTCCGAAACCGCCGCCGAACACCTCGCCA
>JBBRXK010000002.1:0-23317 GCA_038248465.1 Patescibacteria group bacterium
GATGATTATTTCCGGATCAAGGAGATTGACAATATTGGCAATAGCCATGCCGAGAAATTCGCCCACCTCGCCATAAGCCTTCTCTGCCAAAACATCGCCACGATAAGCTTCTTCGGCCAAGCTCGCCGGATTATTTTGTGTCAGTTTGTGATAAGCGGGTTCAAGTTTGATCTTTTCCGAAAAATCGATAATCATCTCACCTGGTTCACCAGCTGCACGATGTGCGCCTTGATATATATCGCCATTGAACCACCAAGCGCCACCGATGCCAGTGCCTATCGTTAGACCAAAGGCATTCTTGAAATTTTTCCCTGCACCTGCCATCATCTCAGCACGCAAAAAACAGTTTACATCATTGTCGAGAACTACGGGCATCGCCAAAAGATTCTCAAGTTTGCCTGCCAAGTCTGCACCAACGATAATTTCCAGATTGGGTGCAAAGAGTGCCTTTCGCCCACTCGAATCAAGCACAGCGGGAATACCAAAACCGATTTTTTCTATCTGCTTCTTGCTATCTTTCGCCTTTTCGATAAGTGGCGCAACTAGCGCTTTAATCATCACCAAAAAACCCTCCAAGTCATCCTTGGGTGTAGCAAGCACATAGTCATCGATTATTTTTTCACCATCAAATAACACTGCGTTCATCTTAGTGCCACCGACATCAACACCAATACTATATTTTCGATTTTTTTTGATCATATTTTTATATAAGTTGCTATTTTAATCTAATTAAATTCGAATAATTGCAGTATTTTATTATAAATAAAATCAAGTAAGCGTCCAAAAAAATATGCCAGAAACAGCGTAATAAAAACAATCAAAATATTAATTACAAAAAAATTGATCGGCCAATCTATCACAAGGGCATATACTTTCAATTCAATGAAATAGTGGAATAAAAAAATCCAAAAACTATAAATACCTATATTTGCAAGCATTTTATATAAAATCGCAAAATATTTTAAAAAAGTATCTTGATGATAATACAAAATATTAAAAATTGCCAGGCCGTAGAATAGATTCATGTTGAAGTACATCGCGGGATAAGCTAGGGCTACAAATATATATATCACGACCATCCCCAACCACATATTCAATTCTGTTTTTTCAATTTTATTCTGCCCCAGAAAAAAATCTCTTCTGTATATGCCATAACTAAAAAAGAAAATAAATTCCAGCGCCACTGGTACACCCAAAAAAGTAATCGGTGAAAATAGAATATTGGGTACAAGGCTTAATAAAAAAGTAATAAGTAAAAAATATTTTTTGTTTCTAAGTTTTGATAATATAGGATAGAAGAGATATAATTGTAAAAGTACAGTCACAAAATAAAAGGGCACGAGCCCACTTCCCCGCAACAAAACCTGCAAATATGTTTGTAACGATGTACTGTGATACACAGCCATCATCGTCACCAAAATGATATAGGGTAAAAATATACGAAAAAATTTCTTTTGGTAAAATACGGTTTTCTCCGTAACCTTGTCCCAAGGGGTGAGTAGCAGCCCTGAACAAATAAAAAATATGGGGATGCAAAATCGACAAACATTGTTGAGAAAATTAAAAAATAACAAATGATCATCAATATTATTATCCTGACCAAAAACATATCCGAGATGTATGACAATGACCGCCACAATCGAAATTCCTTTTAGAAAATCATAAAACGCGATTCTGGTACTTGGTAGTGATGCTGGCACCGTAGCGCTCCTAGGAAAAAAATAATTACGGCGCCAAGTTGGAAAAAATACAACCAAAAATGTTAAAACCAATAAATTCAATATTTCTTCCTGGGACATTGTGATTATTTTTATAGATTATTTTTTGTTGTTTCTTGGTCTACAAACAAAAAAACCCCTCTTTGTTTATTTTTTGTGATATAAGTTTTTTGCTTCTTCCCAGATTTTTGGGTCATTGTTTATTTTTTTCTCCCAATACCACCACTCTACACCCCAAAGATAAAGTTTTTTGAATCCAGCCTGTCGGGCAAACTCAGTAATTTTTTTGAATTTTTCCAAGTCCATGGTTCTATCGCGATCTTTTTTTTCTAGTTGTTGAAAGGGAACTGGTCCCCATGGTTCAGCTTGCAATTCAATCACTATCCAGTCTTTTGGACTAGCGAACAACTTGGAAATATTCTTTTTGAATTGAAAAAACCCTGGCTCAATCGGATAATGGATATAAGATTTTAGCTTCGCTGAGTATGTATCAAGATACATCGTTGTGCCAAATATATCGGCACGTTTGGCGGCGGGCACCCACAAAGACAGTTCTCCAGAATCGGTCATCATTACTTCTCTTGAATCGAGCGTTTTTACCAGTGCTATCTCCTCATCCAAAAATTTTACATCCAAATCGGGACATTCACCAAAGTGGGGTAAAAACGGTTCGTTCTCAATCTGCCAATAGCGAATTGCGCCCCTGTCTCTATATCGTTCGATTGTCTTCCGAATATATTGCAAAGTATCAATCTGTCTTTCGCTCGTGCTACTAGCCTTGCTCCACTCCGGGAAGTGACACTCTGGCCACCGAGGCAAGCGTCCGCCGACAGCTAGGACAATCTCAACGTTTCTCTTTTCAGCTTCACTGATTTGCCAATCCAAATAATCCCAATTCCACACGCCTCTCTCTTGCTCAAGTTCATCCCAATATGCAGACAATCGCAGTTTTTTTACTCCCAAATCATCAAGCATTGCTAAATATACTTCTCGCCACGGAAGACCAAGGTTGCTGGCTTGTTTGTGTGAAAAAGTAACACCGTACTCCATCTCTTTGTGGCCAAAAATAAATCCGCGACTCAACAAAAATAAAACAAAGAAAAAAAGTATCAAAAATAATACAGTTTTTCGATAAAGTTTTAGATTTTTTATGATGCCCATCTAATTATTTTTTTTAATAGTGTTCTGGTTACGGTGTCGCAGTAGGAGTATTAACTGTTGCTGTAAAAATTTTATCGGTTATCATTACCGATATTGCAAACGATGATGCAATTATGATAAAACCAATAATGCCCGCTACAAGCATGGTCTTGGCCTTGCCCACCTTTTCTTCTTGACCATTTGCCGTCATCCAGTTAAAGCCAGCATAAATAATTATGATTAAAAATATTATCCCCAAAAATCCCAAAAACACATTGATAATATTGGCGATGGTTAATCGTATATCACGTACACCGTTTCTGCCGCTCGTTTCACCAAATGCATTGCCCACCTCACCACTATCCGTCCCCATGCCGACTTGTTTATCCCAAAATGTTCCGGCCTTGGTAGTTTGGACAAGAAAAAAGGAATTTATACCGACAACCATTAGCAGAATCAAATATATTTTAAGTAAAAACTGCACTTTAGTATTTTTCATATATTTTGTGTTATAATAATTATGATATTAATATGATTGTATTATAGCAAAAAAATACAATTTTCCCAATTTTATAAATAAGCAAATGAAGTTATCTACTAAAATCGCCTACAATACCATCATTCAAATTATTAGTAAAATCCTGACAACCATAGTTGGTCTTATAGTTATCGCCATTATCACACGTTATTTGGGTCAACAAGGTTTTGGCGAATACACCGCCGCTATCACATTCTTGTCTTTTTTTGGCATCATTGCTGATCTTGGCCTTACCCTGGTCACAATACAGCTCATAAGCAAGCCCGATGCGGATCAAGACAAAATTTTAGGAAATCTTTTGGGACTACGCCTCGTCTCGGCCTTTTTTTTTCTTGGTCTCGCCCCGCTCGCTTGTCTTTTTTTCCCATACAGCGCCAATGTCAAAGTTGCTGTTTTCGTTGCTTCTTTCTCATTTCTTTTTATCGCCCTCAATCAAATATTGGTCGGCTTGTTCCAAAAACAACTACGCATGGACCGTGTGTCTATCGCCGAGATAATTAGTCGCATCGTTTTATTGATAGGCATAATAATCGTCGCTTATTTCAACTTCGGCTTGATTGGTATAATGGTTGCCACTGTTATTTCAAGTTTGTGTAGCTTTCTTATGCATCTACTATTTTCCCTTTCCTTTGCGCGTATCAGATTGCGCTTTGACTGGTCTTACTGGAAAACCATCATGGTCTTGTCTTGGCCGCTAGCACTTACCATCGCCCTCAATCTCATTTATCTCAAATCTGACACACTCCTACTATCAATCATCAATCGCCCATCAGAAATAGGTATCATTGCCGAAGTTGGTATTTATGGTGCTGCTTACAAAGTTCTGGATGTACTTGTGACACTACCATTTATGTTCGCTGGCATTATCCTGCCACTGCTCACCAGTCGTTGGGCCGAGGGAGACAAAGACGGTTTCAAGCAGCTAATGCAAAAGGCCTTCAATGTAATGGTGATTTTCACCATCCCTATGATCGTCGGGACAGAACTACTGGCAAGTGACGTAATGATTGCGGTCGCTGGTCCGGAGTTTGCTTTGTCTGGTCCAGTTTTACAGGTACTAATCTTCGCTGCTGCTATTATTTTTTTGGGTAATATCTTCGCTCATGCTGTGATTGCTATCAACAAACAAAAGAACATTATCGCTGCCTATTTTTTTACTGCCTTCAGCGCTCTTATCCTTTACTTTTTAATCATTCCCCGTTACTCATACTTTGGTGCAGCGGGCGTTACTATTTATTCTGAGCTAGTGATCGCCCTTGCCTCATTTTATATTGTCTGGAAATACACTAGGTTCTTGCCAAACATATTGATTGTTTTTAAATCACTGGCCGCTTCTTTGTTTATGTATCTCGTAATATTTCTAACTCAATTTTTTGGCATATTCAATCTTATTTTTATAATTCTAGTTGCCATTATTACATATTTCGTTTTTATCTTTCTTTTTAAAGGACTGTCCCAAGAAGAGATTTCAAGCTTATTAAACAAATAATAAATAAATGAATAAAAATATTTTATTAATAGACAGCAGCGAAGTCGAAACTGGCTGGCTAGAAATTTTTAGCGGGCTAAGTGATCTAGATCTAAAACTACAGGTGCTTGGCTCTGATCCAAAATTGCGGGCTTACTTCAAGTCCAAAAATTTATTATGTCATAATCTTTTTCCGATCATTAGACCGGAGAAAAATTTATTTTCATCTTTATTATTTTTGCTAACCCGACCGGTATTGTTTTTTTTCGCCTTTGTCAGGCTAGTCTATTTCAAGATTTCTCAAAAAATTGATGCTATTGTTTGTTTTGGTGTCTTTGAAAAATTGCACTTTACTCGCGCCGCCAAATTATTGAAGATCAAAATTATTTGGATAGTTAGTCCAGGTACAAACACGAAGCTCGCCCCAATAACCCAGAGCAGTCTCAAACGTCTTTCTACCAAAGCTACTGTCGTTTGTTTAGATAAAAAAAGCGAAGAGCAGCAAGGCAAGCAGAAAATAAAAAATATCAATAGAATAAAAATTGGCATTAGAGAAAGACAAAATTTAGAGCAAAAAAGTATTTTTGAAAGTCTCGCCAAAAATACTACCGAAAACAGCAACAAAAAATATTTTACTATCGGCACCATCCAAGATCTCGGTGGCAACATCGAACATCTGGAGCGCCTCCTGCATGCTAGCAAAAAATGCCTGCAAGTTATTCCCCACATCCAGTTGATCATCGCTGGCGAAGGGCCCGAAAAGAAAAAAATAGCCTGGATGGCCCAAAAAATGGAAATCGCCAATCTGGTTTGGTTTGTTGGTAATCACAAAAATCCCCAAAAATGGTTAAACAATTTTGATTTATATATTTCCACTTGCCCAAATCCAAAATTAAAAGACTTGAACACAATCCTGCTAGCATCACTAACCCCGCTCAGCGTGATTGGTGCAATCGATACTGGCCTAGATGAATTTATCATCGACGGACAAACAGGATTACTAGTCGATACCAATGACAGCGAAAAACTAGCTTCTGCGATAATTGATCTCCAACAAAATAACGACAAGAGAAAAAGATTTGCCCAAAATGGTAACAAATTGGTGTCCGAGCAGTTTCGCTTGGATGACACTCTACAAAATTTGCGAAAAATAATTTGCGAGTAGACAAATTCAATTTTTTCATGTAGAGTATTTAGATAATTTGCATAATTACAAAGCCCATGAAATACAAACTAATCGAAGAAAACGAAGAGTATATTGTGATAAACAAGCCGGCGGGCCTGCTTACTCATGGCGCACCGCATATCAAAGAAAAAACTTTGGTGGAACAAATCCTAAAAGACTATCCGGATATTGCCAAAGTTGGTGATGACCCCGAACGACCGGGCATCATGCATCGCTTGGACAAATTGGCTTCGGGAATTATTGTTCTAGCCAGAACCATGGACAGTTTTGATAATCTCAAAAGTCAATTTAAAAATAGAACGGTAAAAAAAGATTACACCGCTCTAGTTTTTGGCAAAATCCAAAAAGATGAAGATGAAATAAATTTCCCGATCAAGCGCAGTACCAAAGGCTTCAAGATGGCTGCAATCCCATCTACCAACCATGGCCAAGAAAACATCGAAGGACGTAAAGCAATCAGCAAATTCGTCATTACCACTAGATTTATCAACTACACCCTTCTCAACGTAAAAATAAAAACTGGTCGTACTCACCAAATCCGTGTCCACCTCGCTGCCTATGGGCATCCTATCGTTGGTGATGATTTATATGGTACCAAGAAAACTAGAATCAAGAATAAAAAATTAAATCTCGAGAGAATATTCCTGCACGCCCACAAACTATCATTCAAAAACTTGGCTGGTGAAATAAAAGAATACGAAATCAAACTACCAAAAGACCTAAAAGACTTTTTGGCAATTGTGAAATAAATACCTCACCCCAGCCCCCTCCTTCAAAAGCCTGTTATAGAAAACAAGTCAAGGGCTTTAAATATTGATTTCTTTTAAATTGTAACTAAAGTAATATCTGATAAACTTTTTGGCTAGAATTATCATGATTGCAGTGTAGTGAGAGGAAGTTGCTACTATTACATTTTAAGAAATTTTATTTTAAATTTTAAAATCATTTTTAAGTCCATCAGCAAAGTAATTTACGATTTACAAATTTAAACTCTACACTGCCCCCTCTCCTTGTAAAGGAGAGGGCTGGGGGTGAGGTAAAAAATATAAACCATGCCCACCGCAAAAAAAATATCTAAGCTCTTTATAATTTCCGGCCCATCTGGCGCCGGCGAAGACAGCGTCATTAATGGATTAAAAAAAATCTTTGATGTCGAAAAGGTAATCACAACCACCACGAGGCCAATACGTCCTGGTGAAATAGAAGCACGAGATTATTATTTTGTTAGCAAAGACGAATTTCTCAATAAAATAAAAAATAAAGATTTTTTTGAATGGGCCGAAGAAGATAGTGGCCAATTATATGGTGGCACATTGACTGAAATTGAAAGGGTCAAAAATTGTGAACGCGTGGGCATCTGGAAAATTGAGTACAAAGGTGTGATAGCTGCAAAAAAACTACTGCCCGAAGTAAAATCGATTTTCATTTCCATTCCGATCGAAAGTGTTAAAGAGCGTTTGACAAAAAGAGGGCGTCACACTGATAAATTTATAGCTGACCGTATAGAATACGCGCAAGGCTGGTACGACAATGAAGATATTTTTGATTACAAAGTAGAAAATGTCGAAAATAAGCTGGATGAGACCATTGAAAAAGTCGCTAACATTATAAAATCTAACCTAAAAATCAATTAACCTTAGCCTCCTTGACAATCCGCTATTTTTGTTATAATATAAACAAAGATAATTAAAGCAAAAATAGAACTTTTATGTTCTATTTTTATATTACACATATGTCCGATAAAGAAATCAAAAAAGAAGAGGCTGAAAAAAATGTTGAGAAATCAGCTAAAGTGGCTATTCCAGAATTAAAATCCGGAATGGTTGTTCGTGTATACCAAAAGATCAAAGAGTTAAGCATCAAGGGTGAAGAAAAAGAGCGGGTACAATATTTTGAAGGTCGCATTATTGCCATCAAACACGGTAAGGAAAAGGGTGCTACAATTACTGTCCGTAAGGTATCTGATGGCGTCGGCGTAGAAAAGATTTTCCCAATCAATCTACCAACCATCGAAAAGATCGTGATCAAAAAAGTGGCTAAAGTAAAAAGAGCCAAGTTGTACTTCCTAAAAGAAGGCTACCGCAAGAAACTTAAAGAAACTATTGTTAAGGAATAAGTTGATTACAAGTTGTAATCTGCTGAGGTGGTGGAACTGGTAGACACGCAAGCTTCAGGTGCTTGTGGTCGCAAGACCGTGGAGGTTCAAGTCCTCTTCTCAGCACTGCGAAGAGCTTCCCTAGCAAAAGCTGGTCCGCCTTGGGCGGAAAGTCCTATTCTCAGCCCTTACGAATAGTTTCTGGGTGAAGGGCTGATTTTTTACCCAGGCAGACGGCTAGTTCGGGTGGAAAGTCCTCAAATAATCCATCCAAGAATACTGGGCAAGTGGTGGAACTGGTAGACACGCAAGCTTGAGGGGCTTGTGGGGGTAACCCTGTGGAGGTTCGAGTCCTCTCTTGCCCACATAAAAATATCACTTCACTAAAGCCCCGCGCAGCAAACCAAACGAAAATAGGCCCTGCCCCGCGAAGCTTTAGCGGAGTGAGGACACATAGCTCAGTTGGTTAGAGCACCTCGTTTACACCGAGGGGGTCCTAGGTTCGAGTCCTAGTGTGTCCACCCAAATAAAAATCCCGTTTTTAGCGGGATTTTTTATTTTGGTGAATGCGCTGTGTTTGAATCTAGCCTGAGAGACAGTAATCAGAGAATTTTTACTATAAAAATAATATAATTATACTACTATCACTTCACGTGAAGCCTTGAGGGAGTGCCCTTTTCAGGGCTTCGAGTCCTAGTGTGTCCACCCAAATAAGAATCCCGTTTTTGCGGGATTCTTTATTTTGGTGGATGCATATTTAACTTGAAGGCTCTACACCATATGGCGTGACGCAAAATCTTTGTCATCTCGAGCGGAGCCGAGAGATCTATAATGCATAAAATGCAAATTTACACACTATTATTAACAACAAAACTATTTAGATCTCTCACCCCAAAAAGGGGTTCGAGATTACAAAAAATAGGACTATTTGTAAAACCGCAATTAAGCCAATTAAAGATTAATTATAATTAACTTATGCACCACAGTAATTATTGTACAGCCAACTTGAATTGACACAGGCGTTTATCCATAGTATTATAAAATTATAGTAAAAAAATATGCCTGATATATCAAACGATGAGCTTGCAGTCATGATGCAAGAACAATTTAGCAAAATCCAGGAGGATATTTCTGGTATCAAGGCTGATGTTTCTTCTTTGAAAACTGATGTTTCTTCTTTGAAAACTGATGTTTCTTCTTTAAAAACTAGCGTTTCTTCGCTTGAACACGAGATGTCTTTTGTTAAATTCGAAATTAGAGAAACCAACAAAAAAGTTGACGACCTAAGAGAAGATCATGGAGCCAAACTTGATAATCTCCTAAACTTAGTCGAGGGTCTAGCCAAAAAGAGTACCGATCACGATGACGAGATAGTTTTTAACCAAGCCGCCCATGACCGCTACAACAAAAACTTTTACGAAATAAAAACCCAGCTCGACGTCAAAAATATTGAAGTGATAAAACCGTTTGATAAATAAATTTATATATAGCCAGTAATACAAAACTCGCTGAGGCGTGTTTTTTTTATTTTCCTAATCCGGACAATGTCAACCAATTAGTTTTTTTTCTGCCAATTTTAATTCCTGCACAAAGTCTTCTTCGGTATTTACACACTCCAGCCCAAACATAGCACATTCTTTTACAAAATATTTTCCATACACAGCGAGCGACTCGGCGGCCGTTCGCAAAACTTCATCACTTTTAATATTATCTGCTAGCCAATCGTTATGCTTCCCTCCTTTGTTTTTTAGTAGACCGTCATAAATTTCTTCACCGATACATTTAACCAAATAAATAATTTTTACGTTCTTATTGTCTTTATATTTCTTCAAGTACCGTGGCAACAGATGAACTCCTTCCAAAATATAATCCATATTACAAAGTAGGAGATAATCGATTAACTCGCTTGCGCCAATCCAAATCGTTTTGGCTTCAACAATGTCCGCTTTAAATATTTCGGCTGGCGAATATTTATTATAAAACTCATCCATCTTATCCACTTGGAACATTTTTTCAAAAGGAAATTTAGCGTTTTTTTCTTTACCCTTATAAAGTGCCCACAAGATCGGCCGAATATTATCCGTCGACAAATAGCCAATATTTAGTTTCTTTGCCAAGTTTCTCGACAGCGTACTTTTGCCCGCACGAGGAGAACCGCTGATTAGATAGATCATAGTTTTTTAATTATAGCTCCCAGGCTTCTAAAATTATTATTCCGCCTGAACTGATTTTTTTATTATTAATTGTCACGACCAGAAAGTCTAGTTTTGGATAATTCTCTTTAAATATTTTATAATTTTTTACCTTTAATTTTTCTGGGTTCACCTTGACTTCATAAGCGATCTTTTCTTCCACCACAAAATCTACCTCGTGACCATCGGCAGTTCGCCAAAACTTTATCTCGTCTATTCCATATTTATCGGATAGTTGTCGAAAGACCGCATTCTCGAGCAATCCGCCCTTGTCACTACGCTGCGTAAAACTACTAAAATCGTTCATAAAAAAATTCCGAAGACCGAGATCGCCAAAATAAATTTTTGGCATTCGTGTCAATTCTTTTCGTACATTTCGATAGAATGGTCTTGTCAGAATTATATGAAACGATTTTTGCATCACATACAAAAAATTATCAATTGATGTTTTTGAAACTCCCAGGGTGCTAGCTAGCTCCGAGGCATTCACAAGATTTCCTGCATCTCGGGCCAAGATCTTAAACAACTGATAAAATGTTTCCTCCTGCTTTATATTGGCCGCATACACATCTTTTTTTATATACGAAAATGCGATCTCCTGCAAGATTTCTTTCTTTTCGTTCAGGGCGCTAAGTACCACCCTGGGATAAGCACCGTAAATCATATATTCTCCAAAGTACTGGGCGATTTTTTCCTTGTCAACTAAACCCAATCCCGAAAAATCAAGACCAGCTAAATTTTCCTCGTTCTTAAAACGTAAAAATTCCCTGAAGTTTAGAGTCGCTACCTGAAAAATTTTTTTTCTTCCCGCCAATGAATCTTTAAATTTTTTATCAATATAAAAATCCGAGGACCCAGAAACGATTAGTTTTATTTTGCCTTGATATTCATCGAAAATAAATTTCAAAAAGTTGGAGGGGTTCTTTAGATACTGTATCTCATCAATGAAAACATAGTTTTTTTGATTCGTATCAAGCGTTAAAATTTTAAATAGGTTTCTTGGCGACTCATTTAGGAGGCCGAGATACTCGAGCTCCTCCAAATTGAGAAAAAAAGTATTTTTCTTTTTAGCCTCAAGCTTTTCTTTTAGTTGTTTAAGGATAGTAGTCTTCCCAGCCTGACGCGAACCGACAAACAAAAGAATATCATCGGTTTCCAGATATTTTTCTGCCCTGATTGTAACATCCCTTATAATACTCATAAATACGATATAATAACTATTATTTTAGTTTTAAATACATTATATCAGATATTTTGTATTTTTCAAGTGTGTTTTATCATTTTTGTATAATCATTCCGTCGGTTTTTCCCTGCTCACTGGATTGTTTTTAATACCAGTTTTCATTTTTAGTGGACCGAATTTAATGATTTTCTAATTCCAAGCTACAACTCACCCCCTTGCATTTTTCCCTATTTTGTTCTAATCTTTTCTTAGTTTAACAAACAATATTATAGGGCTTGGAAATAATAAATATTCCAAGTGTTAAAGATAAAAAAATATGCAAGCATTAAATTTAGCCAAAAAAACTAAAACAGAAATTATCGCCGAATACGAAAAGCTCGTCGCCTCATTCGAAGAAAGCAAAGGTGCCGTTAAAACTCTTTTTAGTCCCAAAAATGACGAACTTATCGTTCGCAGTAAAAACGAACTCACTGATGAACAGGCTCGTGAGGCCATTAAAAAACTTAAGACTGGGGTGTCGGAGAAACTAAATGACTTTTCGCAAAACCTCGGCCTGTCCCTAGGACAAATTTTAGAGCAGATCAATATTCAAGTGGAAAAATTTTCGCTCTTGCAAAAAGCAATCGATATTCATACTGATCGACTAAAAACCGAGCGTCAAATTGATATTAGTGTAGAAGCCATTGAAAATTTACTCGGTGAATTTGAATCACGACGCAACTCGCTAGAACAAGAAATAAATATCAAAGAGAAAGAGCTAGTTAGCGAAACAGAGTCCAAGCGAAAAGAGTGGGATCGTGAGCAAGAGGCATATATCTATGAAACCAAGCTCAAACGCCAAAGAGAAGAAGATGCCTATCGTTACGAACAAAATCGTCGTGAGCAAGAGCTAAAAGCTAGAGAAGAAAATATAAAACAACAAGAAGGCGAGCTAGCTCAACTCAAAAAAGAACAAGTTGAGATGCCGAGTCAAATCGAAAAACAAGTAACCCAAAAAGAACAAGAGCTAAAGAAAAATCTGGAAGCTACTTACAAACAAAAATTCGAAGAAGACAAAAGAGAGTGGGGCTTTGACAAAAAAATGATGGAGACAAATACAAAAAACCTCGAGGGACAAATTAAAGATTTGGAAATTGACCTAAGCCTCGCTCGCAAAGAAGCTGATGCCGCCAACAAAAAAGCCCAAGACTTGGCTGTCCGCGTTATTGAAAGCGGTGCCTATAGAAGTAAGACTGAAAATAGCGATAAGGCTGAATAGTTATACCTGAAATAAAAACATTAAATCATATCTCCTAAGCTCTAAAATAGTTCCTTACAGCAAAAGCGAACTGCTCGATAAAAAGCTGTCGGAAATAGTGGAGATTATTCTGCTCATAGAAGAGGATAACGGCTTTCTTATATTCCAGCTCATCAATACTGCGGAAAGAAAGTGGACAATAGGCATTCGCTATCAAGACGGCATTTCCCATCAGACGACTCGTTCGCTTGTTGCCGTCATTGTAGGGCTGGATATAAGCGATAAGCAGGTTGAGAATCAAACATTTTTCAAAGACGTCTTTCTTGCTGTTAACAAGCCAACAAAGACTTTCCATGGCCATACTGATTTCACTCGCAACTGATAGCGGACGATAATCCGTACCTGTGATACCAACTGGCTTGCTCCTTATCTTCTCGCTGATACCCATTTCCTTGATGAGCGTAGTATGAATCTTCCCGATATTTTCCAGACTTATTATTTTAATTCTGCTCTTCCGTGCCGTCTCTAGCGCGTCCTTGTGGTTGAGAATCATTCGTGCCTCCAGGCGACTATGCCCCTTGGCCTCGCGATTTTCTCGAATCAGAAATTCCGTCTCTAGAAGATCGTAAGTATTGCCTTCGATTCGTGAAGATTTCCAGCTAAGCTCTATCATAAGTCTTTCGTATTCTCGATTGACAATTTCTTTTGGTAATTTCTCAAAATTAATCGCATACTCGGCATTCATCTCGCCCAGTTGTCGACGCTGTTCGGCACTAAAAATATCTGTGTCGGAAAGTAGCTTAAAAATCTCGAAATCGAACTCCTTCTTGGCGCCCCTCTCGCCCTGGTCTTTTGCGAAATACTCATTTCGGTCAATCTCTTCTAGGAGGGCTGCCGTCTCCGCAACATAGTAACGGACCGACGGACCCTTGCCCTGCCTATGAACAAGCCCATCCTTGATAAGCTCATCGATATCACGGATCAGTGTGATTTTGGAAATTTTTTTTCCAAGGAGATTGTTAACCTTAGGCAAGAGCTCGTTAATACTCGCCCCGTCTTTAGCTATAAAATCTCGTATTATCTTTTTTCTATTTAGCATAAAATAATTGTATCATTTTTATACAGCAATCGTATCATTTTTTGGTGCAAAAAACAATCAATTCGTATTTTTATAGCCAATATTAAGTATTATCCCAGGATAATAATCGTATCATTTTTTATGTCGGGAATCTTATTAGTGACAAGCACAGTTCGCGGTCTTTTTAAATCAAGCCTAGCCAAAAAAAATACTGACACTTAAGTCATTTGCAAAATCTGTATCCGAGATGCTCACGACCGCGATTTGGATCGTCCAGAAAAAGATGCATATACTATTGAAAATATTAAGGTCATAAATGACATCCTAGTTTCAGTCCGACTTAGCGGACATGGTGGAGTAGATTTCGAAATTTCCGTCTCAAAAATTTAGTCGAGTTGCACAACCGAGTTTCCTGCTGGATACTCGGTTTTTTAATACATAGACGGAGCTGTTAATAATATTATTTTCTTTTTATCATCAAAATATCCTAAAATTAATTTACCTTTTCATGCTCTTCACCCCAAAAAACTCCCCATAACTCCCAGTCTTAATAATCTTTCCCGCGCTAATCTCATAAATCATGTCCACATCTTCCAAGGTATTGGTTCTATGTGCCACGATTATAATTGTCTTTTCTTTTAATTCCTTGCTAATTGCCTGTTGAATTTTTTTCTCGGTATTTACGTCGAGCGAAGAGGTTGCTTCGTCGAAGATGATGATTTCGGGGTTTTTGTAAATCGCTCGAGCGATACCGACGCGCTGTCGTTCGCCACCCGACATGTGGTAGCCCTTTTCCCCGATCAAAGTTTCAAATCCCTCAGCGAGTTTTGCGACCACTTCTTCTAGTTGCGCTATCTTGATGGCTCGATTAAACAATTCTTCATCATAATTCCCAAACAAAGTAATATTTTCCTTGAGTGAAATATTGAACATCTCCGACTCTTGCAATACTATGGCCATGTGCTTGAATATTTCTTCTCGCTTTATGCTGGCAAATTTTACATTGCCTATTTTTAACTCACCACTTTGCAATGGATATAGACCGATCAAAAGTTTTGCCAGAGTTGACTTGCCACTGCCGGTTTTACCAATGATCCCTATTTTTTGATTCTTATTAATAGTCAAATTAATATTAGAAATGTTTAGTTCAGCATCTTTCTGGTCGCCCTGGTATGCATAATTACCGTTGACTACATTTATAGACTCCCACGTCTTGGGAAATGTGCGGGTGCCCGAATCTTTGGCGTCGTCTGACCAGAAGATTGTCATCATGCGAGCGATAGTTGTTCTTATGTCAATCAAATAACTATACATACCGAGTACTTTTCCAGCGGCCTCAGTTGTTTTTTCCAAATAAGCAAAAATAATAGCTATTGAACCAATCGAGATTAGACCCATCGCAACATCCTTGCCAATCAAAATCAAAAATAGACCAAAATAAATACCATTAAAAATCTGAAAAACCTTCCATTGATTGACCCGTACGCGAAGAATCTCCTGGTCAAAGTGGTTGCGTATCTCTTCTTTTTTGGCAACCGAGCTTTTAAAATTTTGCTCTGCACCACTTGACTTTATTGTTAAGGTGTTGTTTAGACCCTCAATAAATGTTCCGCTCGATTTCTCCATCGCTATATTCTTTTCGTGGCTGAGCGTGGCATGTTTTTTTCTGTAAAACCGTAAAATTATTATAAATAAAACAATATATGAAATCAGAAATACATTATACAAATAATTCAAATAAAGAAATACGCTAAATACGCCAACTGTTGTAGCTATCGTCGGCAAAATTCTGTCATTCAACGCCTCGGTGAAAGCCCTAAACTTGTCTATCCCGCCCTGAATTTTTTGGGCCTTTGCGCCCGTATTTTCATCACCATGTTTAATTAATGATTGCTCTAATAATTTCTCAAAACCATTGACTCGAATATCACGCGCCAAGTCATTACTCATTCGAAAGTATTTTTGGATTACGGAAAGTCTAACAAAATGAACCAGGCTCAAAAAAACTGCCAAAAACGCCGCGTAGTAATACAAAGTATTTAAGGATTCGCCTTTTGTATAGCCGACAAAAAAATCAACGATCTTTCCAATTACTAGTGGCGGCACCACAACATCCAAATTTAATATCAACACAACCAGCAAAGAAAAAAGATAGGGTTTTTTCTTTTCTCCAAATAAATATAAAATTGCCCGCACGAAATCAGTCCAAGTAAATTTTACAGGATCAATTTCTTTTTTTTCAGAAATATTATTCTGTTTATTCATATTTTTATTAATGCCTTGTATTTATTTGATTTACAAAAATTAGAGCCATAGAGATTTATTTTTTCTTGAGTATTTTTTTTCTAACCAAACTCAGGGAAGGAGAATATTTATTTTTTGTAGAAATAATATAGGTGGGGTAAGGGAGTTCGGGTTGATTATAATTTCCCACTGGCAGCATTTCGCCTGTTTTTTTATAATGCGTTGCGGTGGGGTCACCATGATAATATTCGCGACCTGAGTCTTTAAGACCTCTTTTCAGTCGTCTTTTGGCTAATAAACTATCGTCAATTGTGCAAATAACAATCGAGATATCACACTTATTCTTAAATCTTTCAAGATACCATTCCCAAACATCATGTGGATATGCTGCTTCGGCTATACTTGATATATTATTTGTCACTGCTAATTCTACAATATCAAAAAAAGCATCAGTTACAATTTTATTGGTATCTTTTGGTAGCGCATCTTGTTTTATTCCAAAGGTATTAACGTAACCCTCTTTTATTTCGTCTCTAGAGAAAACTGGATAATTCATCATCAGGCCAAACTCTTTCACCAGTGTGGTTTTGCCCGACCCTGGCCGCCCAGTTATTAAAATTAGTCTTGGTTTTTTGTTCATATTTTTCATTAGAAATTATTTTATATCCCGTTTTTTCTACGATAATTATACCACAAAAAGCTTTTTATTTCTTTGTTTAATTAAAAATGGGCAACAAAGGTTTTATTCTTCCTGCCCAAGATCCATTACCCGGGGAGCTGAAATTCCGCTCTACAATCGTTGACAACTATTTTTACTAAATTAATTAAAAAGTTAGACTGACCTATTTGCGCTTCTTTCCCTTTCCAAAAAACTCTCCACAAGTCCCCTGCCTAATAATTATTTTCTCGTCAACTTATAATTTTTACAAAAGCCCACGAGAATTGTTTATGATATGGTATAATTATTATACCAATTCTTAAACAATATGGAATTAAAGATATTAAAAAAAACTTGGAAAAACTAAAAAAAGTTTTGAGTGAAAAAATTGAAAAAAATATCACCTCCCAAAAATTGTCCTACGATTTAAAAAACTTTTTTGTCGACCAAAATTTTATAAATGACTTTTGTAAAAATTATAAGTTGATTCTGAAAAAATATTTGTAAAAAATTTAGCTGGTATTAATTTTAAGTGAATTTATAATCAGATATCGCTCACCACTACGACTGAAATTCCTTTTTCCGCACACTTGGCTAGAACAGCCAAACCGCAAGGAGGTGACTGCACAGCACCTTCCTTTTCGGGAAAATGCAGATCAGTAAGCACCCCATTGAAACTAGCGGTTCCAATGACAAACAGCGCCTCTTCCAAATTTACAGCCACCAAAAATTGATGATTTTTTCTTTTCAACAACACCGAAGCAATGATAAATTGTTCCGCAGTATCTTCCGCTAAAAGTATTCTCATGTCGCTATCCTCTGTTTGTGTTTATAGTTTTGAAATATGTTTCAAAGAACATCTTCTACAAAATCACAAACCAAATTGCAATCTTGATTGAAGGGGCAAGAAAGATGAACGATCTTCTTGCCCATGAACCTATTCACCACCTCCTTCTTCTTTTGGCTCTTCACCAATAGTAAACGTCCTCATGATGTATCCGTATCCAGCAGCCTTCTTTTCTCTTAGAAGTTTTAACTTTTTTTCGGCCACTTCGGAGTCTGTTTCTATTGAACAAACAACTTCGAAGTCATAGAGCCATTTTAATTCATTTACACAATTTTCCGCCAAATAAGTCCCTTGATGCTGACTAATTACATAAATATTATTCATAGCAATTCTCCTTTTAGAATATTTTCCCGATAGTGGGCTAAGAGGTGATAAGTTGTAATGAACATTTTCTCTTGATATAACAATATACCACATCTTTAATATACTGTCAATACATTACGTCATTTACTAAATATGTTATACTTATAAAATAGCGTAGTCCATTGATATATTTTAATTTTAGCCATATATTGACATTTTCCACCATTATGCTATACTATATATGTTGACGGTTTTTGTCGACATATATTTAATAATAACAATATGGACACCAAGCAAATCCTCCATCAATTCGGACTTAGCGGGAAAAAGGCCGACGTTTATTTGGCTGCGCTCGAGTTAGGGAGCGCTAGTGTTATTGATATTTCTAAAAAGGCTTCTATCAAACGCACTACCTGCTACGATATTTTACTTGACCTGTCTAGCGATGGTCTTATTTCCAAAACTTCGCTGGGCAAAAAGCATTTATTTGTCGGCGAAGATCCAGAAAAAATATTACGCAATCTAAAAAACAAAGAAAGATTATTTTCGGAGATTCTACCTCAATTGCAATCTATCCATAACACTCGTGGCATCAAACCAAAAATTCGTTATTACGAAGGTAAGTCCGGCTTGCGGGAAGCCTACGAAGACGCCCTCATAGACACAAAAGAAATCCTTATTTTTGGCTCATACGATGTTGTCAATACTCTCGGCGCGGATTGGACCGAAGATTATCTAAAGAAACGGGTAGCGAAACAAATCTTTGTCAAAGCAGTTTTACCTGGTAGCGATCAGCTTATCAAAGAATATATTTCACGCAACCGCGAACAACTGCGCTCAACCAAACTAATCAGCCCCAAAAAATATCCTTTCTCAATCGAGATAAATATTTACGGTCATCAAAAACTTGCGCTAATATCGTCCAAAGAAGAAATCGCCCTCATCATCGAAGGCGCCGAAATCCACAAGACCCTAAAACTTATGTTTGAGTTGATTTGGGATTTGTTGCCGGAGACTCTTTGAATATTTCTCAGGCTTTTTCTGCCGGGAAACATCGCGGAAAGCCTAGGGCAATGCTTTATTTTAAATATTCAAAAAAAATCGAGATCATGTTATGCTTAAAGCACAAACCATGTTTATTAATTAATTTTTAAAAGTATGAAACAATCACCGGAGTCAACATTTAATCCTGAAAAAATCAGGATTGAAGAAATTACAAATCAGCTTAATAAATACGGCGAAGCGAATGGAATAAAAGGTCTTGACGGCCGTATAAAACGCGGACTCGATCCCGCCGGTATGCTGGCTGTTCAAGAGATAAGAGATAAAATAATAAAACTAACGGAACAATATGGTGCCACTATTGAGGACATAGACAAATTAACCAAGGAACTGCACGTTGGTGCAATCTGGGACAAGGCTGGGGCGCTTGCCGAAGGAACTGATCCCGCAGTCAAAACCTGGATGAGTATGGCCGAGGCAACAGTAGCAAACAAAGAGTACAGTGGCGACATTACAGAGCAAGAATTCATTTTAGACTTAAATCGCATCAATTCAGTTCTTGATGAGGCGACTAATGATCCAGAAAAGTTTTTTACATCAGCGAAGAACAATCTGGTCGATCGTTCAAAAGAACAATTTAGCATGGATGAAGACGTGCCCTATTCCGAGGCGCATGGTGGTTTCCTGGCAATGGCCGTAAATGGGCATCGATCCGGAATCGTTGGTCAGGGTGACAACTTGTTTGTCGGGTCCAATGAATTGGATTTTGGCGTACTAGAAAAAATCGGCTTGAAATCTGTAGAAAAAACCGACGACAGAAATAGAACTACCACTTTTTATGTAAATGAAAAAGGAGAAGATGTCGTAAAAAAACTTTACAAGGGCTTCGCCATTGTGCTTAATGGCGACAAAGAAGTTGCCAAAACTCTGGCACGGACGGGCGAAAAACATGAATAAAAAATTCTAGCATTTGAGATTAGCAGTGGCGAGAAGGTCTCCTCTCCCTTGTTTTTTGTAATAATTTCTGCAATAGTTACTTCATATGAGCACAGAAATATTAGAGATTCAAAAAAGAATTAGCCCTATCCTCAAAAAATACAAAGTTAAAAGATCGTCTATTTTTGGTTCTTACGCCCGTGGCGAAAATAATATTGACAGCGATTTGGATCTTTTAGTTGACCTAAAAGATGGTAAAACTTATTTTGATTTAATAGCCCTGGAAGATGAGATAGAAAAAGCACTGAACAAAAAAATTGACCTTCTAACATTCAACTCCATAAATCCATTACTCAAAGAAAATATTCTAAAAGATGAAATAAAAATTTATGCGTGCTAAATAAATTTTTTATATTATTTCAAAACAAAAAAGCTTAATCAATCCGATTAAGCCTTTTTGTTTTCTATAAAAAAATGAATAAAATATTTTGATTTACAAAAATTAATACAACAGCAGTTCATGATTCATCTCTGTTTATCATAAAAATAATTGTATCATTTTTATCTAGTAATCGTATCATTTTTGCTACAAAAATATAATTGACTTGAGTTAAACAGACTAATATTAAATATTATTTCATGATTATAATCATATCATTTAAACGCTTACTTTTTGCTTTTTTTGCTCAGCTCGATCAACTTAAACAAAGGAAATATAACCCCAAGAGCCAGAGCAACTAATCCAATCTAAATTTTGCTAAATAAAAAAGGGCAAGAAAGATTTTTGTCTTCCTTGCCCACTCAGTACCCGTTGTTCTAAGCTAAATAATAGCTGCAACTAACATGTTATGATACATCCCTACCAGGCAAACTAACGCCAGGGTGGAGCGCCATAAAAGGGTGCCTCATCTTTCCATCAGCGTCGATTCGGCGAACTCTATCGCCTGGATCGAAATCGATTATTAAACGGTTTTTTTCAGGAAGTCTCTGAATCTCGGCTTTGATTGTATTCCAATCTCGCCATTCAAAAATCGCATGATAGGGATCAATCATCAACTTCCAATCATCACGAGAAAATGGAAGAAGGGCTTCAATAATTTCTTCTGTTCGAAGTGGCGTTGCACGCTCATTTCCACCGAGTGTTCTCACATATGGCGAAAAATAAATTTTTTCCGCCCCTAGCTGATGTCCGCCCTCCAACATATCCTCCACATTGGCAATGTTTTCTTTAGTGAAGACGTCCAGAACAAAGACCTGTCCACCACTCAGGTCCTTCCATTTGCGAGCCCCTTCTTTTATTTTTGCAAAAGAGGGACTACGCGCATATGTTTTCGGACCGCCATCAAGACTTGTATCAACCCGCCGCACCTGTTTGATACTTTCAGCAAATAGACTCAGATTTACCCCGTTTGTTATGAGGTGAGTTTTATTCGCTACCGAAAACTCTCTAATTACTTTAACAGATTGTTCATCAAGAAGCGGTTCAGTGCCAATAATGGCAATGCCTGCCATGTCCCGAGCTATTTCATTCAATTTTTCCACTAGCGCTCCAGACATAATCCGATTAGCTTTCTTCTCTCCCAAATAGCAAATCGCACAATCCAGATTACATTCCTGATTGATGGTGAGCGCCAGCCAATTCTGCCCTGTCGCAACTAGTTCCATTGTAGATCCGATTACCAAGCCGCCCATAGCATCCTCCTTTTAGATTTTTAATTTAAAAGAACATTTATTTAAAGTAATTTAATCATATCTAGAATTTTAGTCAATTATATTATTTATATTATATATATTTATTTACTTATATTAGTTATTATTAATGATATAAAATATATTCATCAATATTATTGACCTTTTTGGAAATACTTGCTAAAATATATTAATGAAAACTATTGAAGCATTAATAAATATGGGGCTTAATGAAAAAGAAGCCAAGGCATACTTGGCTCTTTTACAATTGGACAAGGCTACCGCCTACACTATTGCTAGTAGAAGCGGCCTCAAGAAACCGACTGCACATGTCGTTCTGGATAATTTAGTAAGTAAAGGCTTCGCTCTAAAAATCCCATACAACAAACGACACTGTTATATCGCTAAGTCGCCAAAAGAATGCTTGGCAATCGCCAAAGAAAAAATATCAACTGCCGAGGAGATGCTCCCAGAACTATTAGCTATTCGCAAAGAGAATGAGGAAAAAGCTAGCGTGTCATATTACGACGGTCTTGATGGCATTAAGGAAATGTATAGACTATTAATCAAGACTATGCTAAAGAAGCCAGAAGGAGAAAGATCGTTCGTGGCTTTTTTTGCTCATCAGAAAAATACTCCCGATTTTTTGCGGAAATACTTGTCAAAATCAATTGATGAGTTGAACCTGAATAGGATTAAAAGAAAAGCGGTAACCACCTTTCATAAATCAACACAAAAATATCTAGACAAAGAAATGAAAATGTTCGGACTAGAGCTCAAAGCGTTATCAGAGAATGAATACTCCAGCAACATCTCGATTGAAGTCTACGACAATTACACACAAATAATTTCACACCGATATGTGCAGGGCATTCTTATTGAAAATCGCGATATTGCCGATGTAATGAAACAGATATTCTTATTAGTGTGGAAATCGACTGAAATAAAAGGGAGACAATAATTTTTTTTCAAAATCTGATTATAAATCAGAATATAAAATACTATTTTATAATTATAATTGCATCATTTAAACGCTTTTTTTGCTCAGCTCGATCAACTTAAGCAAAGGAAATATATCCCCAAAAGTCAGGACAACCATCGCCAATCTAAATTTTGCTAAATAAAAAAGGGCAAGAAAGATTAAACTATCCCCTTGCCCATACAGCACATTATTTATTTTCCCCTTGTTCCTCCTTATATTTTCTATTACTCTCGGCAAGCGCTTTATCGTGCTTGGCTTTGAGCTCCGAAAAATCAACACAAATTGGCTTGCTCAACTTATATTGATAGATATCGTCATCTTTATCACAAATAATTTTCGCCCCCAACTGCTCTACTCTCATCAAAAATTTACAGAGGCACTGTCTGGCATCTTCATCTTCGTTGATTATGCTAACACTAAAACGGTAACTGTTGCCAATTGGATATATCAAATGCATAATTATTCCTCCATTTATGGTTGTGGCGCTCGATGTGAGCATTTACTGTTTCAAAGAACATTCTTCTACAAAATCACAACAACTTGCAATCTTGATTGAAGGGGCAAGAAAGATTATTTCTCTTTCTTGCCCCGCGCTACTCATTCCCTCGTAATTTTAAACACAGTGAACCCATCTCCCTCTTCATACAGCTCAATACTGCTGAAATAATCGGGAACGGCCTGCGCATATGACCCAGACCAAATCAAATACTCAATTTGTGATTTTTCAATCAGGTCAATTATGCCCGCTCTTGTTGCCGGCAACATACAACAGGGACAAAGTGTTGTGTCTTCTGTGCCATCGGGACAAAGACTGCGAATCC
>JBBRXK010000003.1:0-21253 GCA_038248465.1 Patescibacteria group bacterium
CTTTTTGTATGGTCCAGAATGAAATTTCCTAGACTACAAAAAAGCAGGCCAATTGCCTGCTTTTTCTATATCTATCCAATAAAAACTAGTAAGTAGGTGTACAAATGTATGTCAATATATTCTGATAATCGCCTGCTTCTTGCAAAGCAGTAATTTCAATATTGTACATAATACTTGCTTTACCGGCATCCTGAGTTGTGCCGTTGGCTGGACCGTCGTGACTAAACACTTCGAGTGCATTTGTGTCATCCAAGCCCTCGTATTCACCAGCAACAAATGGTACAGTTAGATCACTGCCATTAGATGCAATGCCCATTTGCCCCCAAGTGTTCTCGTCGTTGATGTCTCTAGCTGGACGATTTAAAGCCCAATCAGCGTGTGCGCCGGTAACAAATGAATCAATATCAGCACCAGCTGCGCTGCGCATATTCCCGTCTTGTTGCACGGTAACCGAAAATCCACCATCGGCATTGGTTGAAACAGCTAGCTCTTGTGCCATTCTTTGCTCCGTATCAATCTCTAGGGTTTTGAAATCAATTTCCGTCGGTGATGTTGATCCAGTTGTATCATCGCCATTAATCGATGTGGTCGTGGCAATACCCGTAACCGAGAAAGTCAAACTAGCAGCTACATGCGCGGTCACGGTCACGTCATCGATGATGTATACTTTCACCTCTGAAGTTTTGAGTAATGCGCCACCAACATCATGAGTTGACACGATTATTGAATAATCTTTGGCGGTTCCTGGGTTGGTAATTCCGGAAATAGTCATAGATGTAGTTGCATCTGTTATTGGTGTAACCACGGTACAAAAAACATCCAAACCAGCACCACCTCTAGAAGCATCATCAAAACATGTTGCGTTGTCACTATCAATGGTCGTGAATCCTGATTCAAAATTAATATTTACATATTGTCCAGCAGTCAGAGCAGAACCGGGCTTGAAATCTATAATAACTGTACCGATTGCATCCAAATCGGAGTCGCTCAAAGTTACCTTTGCGCTATCCAAAGAAGCCGCGCTAACTGTTGGGACGCCGCCATACATTGCAATAAGCGAAAATAGCATTATTGCAACAATAGCAAAACGTCTTTGTTTTGTTTTTAGCATGGGGATAAAACTTAGCCAACGAACAGTTGCACTTGTGTGCAAGTTCAGCAAACTAAATTTTTTTAAATTTTTGTTAGGGTTCCTTTTGTAAAAGGATAAAAATAAGCTTATTTTTAGTACGCTCAAGACGTACGGACATTAAATGTCCTCAACACAAAGCACGACCTTTTATCCACAACCTACTCTTAATAAACTATGGATAGCCTGTGTATAAAATATTATAACACAAATTGCAAATATTTCAAAATGTTTTTTATTTTTTTAATTTTATTTTAACAATTATTCGAATTCTCAAATTGATTCATTAAAAATTGTTTAAAAATTACAAATTAAAAATTGAAATTCTCGCATCTCATTTGCCCAACAAAAAAAGGCTCCGCGAACGGAGCCTTTCTTCCACACAAACTAAATTTAATAGGTAGGTGTAGCAATGTATGTTAGAGTACTTTCATAGTCACCAGCTTCTTGCAAGCTAGCGATTTGAGCTGAGTAAGCAACAAATGTTTCGCCAATGTTTTGTGCCAAACCATCAGATGGTCCATCGTGGTGCATGATTACTACTGGTGCGGTATTGTTCAAACCAACATACTGAGCTGTGCCACCACCATTGTAGTAGTTGTTGTATCCAAATGTGCCCAAGTTCTGATCATCCGAGGTTAGACCCATGTGTCCATAAGTATGATACTGGTCAAGCGTATTTGTTGGTGCTACCCAGGTGTGTGGTGAGGTCGAACCAAAACCATTTGGCGAATTATCAAAACTATTGATATTTGAGCCACTGTCCGATGTAAGCTCTTGATCCTGTTCCACTGTTACAACATAGCCGTCATCAGCGTTGGTCGTTACGTTTAGTCTCTGACAAACAGTAGTGGTCGCATTCACAACCAATGTGCCAAATGGCGTTGAAGTAGCTGTAGTAGTTGCACTGCAGTTGATACTGTTCACTGATTTTGAATTCGCATTTACGCCATTCAAAGTAAAGATTAGAATCGGGTCGACTGTGGCTGTCATCCAAACATCATGGATGATATATACCATCACACCAACGCGATCTAAAATATTTGTGCCACTATAGGTACGAACATCGATTCTTTGGCTTCCGTCTGTGGCCGGATTTACCATATTGGCCACTGTGATGGTTCTACTTGTACTAGCGATCAAACCAAGTGCGTATGTACATACGGCGATTCTGGTACCTGCGCCCGAGGCAACACCGCCCGTATCACAGTTGACATCAGCATTCGCATTAATTGAGTTGATACCGCTAGGAAACTCTACTTGAATTGTTCCCCCTGCTGGAATAATAGAAGTAGTTAGAAAGGTAATGGTGTGCAATACACCTGTGGCGCTCAATGATGAATCACTGATTCTATCTTTGGCATCACGGATGGAGTTAATAGCACTTGCGTTCTTAGAAGGAAGAACGCCATAGAGTGCCACCATGCTAACCATGAGAGCTATTCCTATAAATTTTTTGTTACTTTTTGTTTTCATAGTTTTTTATTTTTTTTAATTTTATGCAATTGATTTACTACTGACCTTCCGGAAATAATCAGTAGTCAGGATATTAGTCACAATATTGGAAACTTCCTCTCTTGTGTAATACCGCCAACCCCTTGAGTCCCGCTTGGCCTCGGGAATGAGTCCTTCTCGCTCCCATCTTATCAGGGTTGTTTTGTCTCTATCGATTTTTTCTTGGATATCCTTCAATCGATATTTTTTTTCCTTCATAATTTTGTTTTTTTTATTTTTAGACTTTGATACTAATCAAAGTAATGATTTTCGACCTTTTACCCTCTCATTTAAAAGGGTTATTTAAATTTTTTGCTAATTTGGTCTTACTTCAAATGGGGACTTAAAATAACACCAAATAAGCTAAAGTAAATATTTTTAATTAATTTTTGTCATCCCTCCTGCCCGCCTAGAGAGGAAACATTCCTTCTTTGTCATCCCAACTTCTTTTCTGTCATCCCGTCTGCCCGCCTTGGGAGGGAGCGACAGCCGAGGGATCTATATGCGTTGCCAAGCAATCAAAGTAAATTCCATCATCACCCAAGCCCAAGCTAATTATCTAGAAAATAAAAAAAGTTCTTCGCGCGTATACGCAAAAAACTCCAAACTGACATTTGTAAAGTCTATTTTTCTTCAACATTAATAATTTCATTTTGTTTTTGTTTTCCACGCCCTGTTGCATTGAACAAGGACGGGTTTTTTATTTTTGTTATTTTTCTGCTTTTCCACTATAGCACCATAGCACTACAGTTATTACTATTATAGCTTTTTTTGGCATTATGGTCAATGAACAATATTTTTGTACAGCACTATTTTTTAATATTAGCCAATTATAGCGCCTTTGCCAGCAAATACTATACTGCTATACTGCTATACTTTTTTGGGTTTTTGATGTTTTTTTTTGGATTTTGTCAAAAGGGCTGTGGATAAACCTCAAGCTACTCCCCTCTCGAGAGGGGTGTCTCGAAGAGACGGGGTGTGTTTCACATGGCTAATGAGGGGTGTCTCGAAGAGACGGGGTGTGTTTCACATGGCTAATAAATAAAAATATTTCTATCCTTCCACCACGTCACCACACAACCCATCCCCCTTGGGGATTTACCCCTCTCAAGAGGGGAATAAAAAAATCAATTTCAATTCATTATTTCTAATTCATAGTTCGTAGTTTGTAATTGATCGTTGGCATTTCGGATCTTCTCTTTCGAAGACACCACAACCACCGAATAATCCTGCCAATTGTCACGTAAGTATTTTTGACAAACCGCGATTAGATTTTCTTTTTTTATCACAATGAGTCGGTCTTTGAATATCTGCCTTGTTTCATCACCAAGGTTCATGATTTTTCTTGTATAGGCCTTCATGGCTGATTCAATCTCTGTGTTTGGCCTGGCAATATCAGCGCTCACGGCAATAATCGCCTCTTCCACTTCTTTGTCGCTAATATTCTCTGCCGTCAGGTAACCCTTGGCTTTGGCAAATACTGCGAGCGTGCTCATGATATGTGGATCACGATAAGAACCAAAGCACCAAGAACCATTGAGATAATCATAGCGTGCAAATCCACCATAGGCTCCCCTCTTTTCCCGAATTTCATTGTGTACGAAACCACGTGACAGGATTTTGCTCGCCACCATGAGCGCCGCCGCATCTTCGTGTCGAATATCGGGCACCTTGCAAGCGGCTGCCACAAATGAAACTGCGGTTGTTGTTATGTACGCCAATCGCAAATTTTCTGATTTTTGAAAAGTATTTTCCCTGCTTGTTTCGCTAACACGCCAGTTTTTGCTAGCTTCTTTTGCGTTCAAAATATTTTCACGATTACCAATCAATACCAAGCCACAAAGAGCCTTGGTTTTGAAATAATCCCCCAGTATTTTGAGTTCCTGCATCAGTTTTTGACCATTGTCTAGTTTGAAATCCGCCAACAATTTTTTTAAATACAAAAATTGCTCAAGGCCTTGCCAACTCTCACTAAGCTCGGCAGCTCTTGAAAAAACAGAACAGGCTTTCATGGCCGCGTAGCTATGTCCCTGCTCCACTATGGATGATTCATATTTGGCGCCCAAAGTCATGAGGAGCATCTTGACTCTCTCTTGATCGCTAAAATCGTGCTCCTCGATGATTTCCTGCAAAAGCAAAACAGTTTCCTGGCTGTTTTTTTGGAGACAATATATTTGCATCTGCACGGTTTCTTTGCAATATTCTTTTTCTCGAAAAACATTTATTGCTTGCACGGCGATGCTTATGCCACCACTTAGATAATCAATTTTCTTGGCCAGACTCTCGTAGTCTCGTTTTTTGGTCCCCATGAGTGGCAAGAGATAAACAAAAAATGGGATCAATTTATTTAACTGCGCATCCAGTCCGCTCACATCAAAGGAAGCGATCAAGTAGAGTAGTCCATAGCTGTCTTTGTCGTAGCTCGTCAAGCCGTCGCTACTGCTTTCGTCCGCTTGAACCTTTTCAATACTACGGTCTATGTCTGACAAAGCAAGAGACAGCAAGCAAGACAAATCTTCTTTTCCGGCTTGCAAATTATCAAGCGCAGTTTTTTGTTCAACGACCTCTTTTCTTGCATCGTCACTGAGGGCGAGGAGTTTTCGCTCGAGTTGTTGCGATAATTGCGCATCCTCTCTGTCCTGCATGTTTTTGTCCGGTGACATGATCACCAAAACGCGATGAGTGTTTTCCAGAAAATATTTTTTGATTAATCTTTCAAAATATCCCCCGCTAGCAATTCGCTCTTTGATAATCTTGAGCAGTGTCTCAAATTGCAATACCTCGCTCGCCACTCCGCCATGAATCCAAGGCGCTACCATATCAAGAAATACCTGCAGTCCAAATGGATAAGGCGAATTACTAATATATCTTTTTCTCGTTTCATTGGAATTGACAACTGCTTCAACAAGCTCCGTGTCGATGCCATTGTCAACTAAATCACGCAAAGTATCCATAAGCAATGTCTCGATTTTTTCGGCCGCTTCTGAGTCAGCGTCTCTAAGTCCCAACACAAATCTAGTATCAAGTGATTCGCTCTCGTAACCCGACGCGTCACATAGGTCCGTCCCCAAACCCGAGTCGAGCAAAGTTTTTTTGATCGGTGAGGCGGCGTTGCCAATCAAAATATCCTCGAGTAGTTCGAGCGAAAATACTTCGAGATTGTCGGTCGCAGAACAAGTCAACCAAGACACGGCCACCTGACTTTTTTTGCGCATGCTCTCTGCGCTGGCAATCGGATAAGTATAATTCATCGTCTTTGGTTTTTTTAGACGCTTTTCTGCGGTGATGGTCGCTCCACTCGCGCGCTCAAAATGATCCAAAACATTTTCATTGATCATTTTCAGATTGTCGCCTAGCGCCAGATTGCCATAAGTATAAAAATAGGCATTGCTCGGATGATAAAATTTCCGGTGAAATGCCACCAAATCGTCATGACTAAGATTCGGAATCATCTCCGGGTCGCCGCCGGTATTTATGTGATAGGGTGATTCACTGTAAGTCGCCGCCATGATCGCCTCCTCCATGCGCCGATCAGGTGATGACATTGATCCCTTCATCTCATTGTAAACCACTCCTTCGATTTGCAATTTGTCATCACTTATTTCATAGCGCCAACCCTCTTGCAAAAAATTTAACTTTGAAATATTTGGAAAAAATACGGCGTCGAGATATATTGACATCAGATTATAAAAATCTTTTTTATTGGGACTAGCAAAGGGATAAGCCGTCCAGTCGCTCGAGGTAAAGGCATTCATAAAAGTCTGCAAACTCCGTTTGAGCATCGAAAAAAACGGGTCACGTACGGGATATTTCTTGGAGCCGGTGAGCACTGTATGTTCGAGAATATGCGCAACACCCGTCGCATCACCGGGTACAGTTTTGAGCGCCACCGCAAAAACATTTTCCTGGCAGTCGTTCGCGAGATGAATATATCTCGCGCCTGTTTTGATATGTTCAAGTTCGATTAGACTTGATTTGGGAATCTCCACATCTTGCGTCCTGATCACTCGCCAACCCAGCATCTCCTGACAATTATTTTTTTCTTGATTATCCATATTTTTCTATTCAAAAACCGCCAAGGCGGATTATTTATATAGTTTTATTATAGAGGAGATTGGGTTTTATTTCAATGAGGCGGGTCTTACAAATTATTCAATATAGTTAAAATAATTACATCTCAGTATTTCATTTATAGCATATCTTAAAACCCCGATTTTTAGTGATTTGTTTGAGCTAGGTGGAAAGCTGGGAAGAACGGCAGAAAAATGGCTCTACACCATATGGCGTGACGCAAAACCTTTGTCATCTCGAGCGGAGCCGAGAGATCTATAATGCATAAAATGCAAATTTTACCCTTCTGCTCTTGTATGCTTGCCTCAAATTCTGTCACCACTTTTTCAATTCTAGAAATTCTTGCTTTTATATTTTCTAATTCACCACCGAGCTCTTCTCTTTGTCCGCTAGCTTCAAGATTCTTCGCCTCAAGCTCTTTTTTTCTTTGCTTAACTTCGGCTCGTAGTTGAACGACCTGTTGAGCAACTTCAGTTCTCCTAAAAGGCGAATAGCGTTTACTAAATTCTCGCGCCTCTTTTTTGCTCGCCGTTTCATTACCCTGGTTTTCTGTGCCACCTTCGCCTTCTGTTAGTTTTTTTAATAAATCATTTTTTGCTTCCTCTGCTTCTAGAGAAATTCCTCGCAAAGCCTCTTCGTCTGTAGCTAGAATTTCAAGCCCACTACTATCTGCTCTTGCCCCCAGGGCACTTAAATTTCTTTCTCCTTCCAGCTTAAAATCATCCAATTCTTTAGTAGACCCAAGCTCCAGCCCGTTTTTTATCTCCTCTCTGTTTTCAGGTAGCTCGGGCAAGGATTCACCCCCTACCTTTTCCAACCCCAATGATTCTTTTTTTAGTTCTTCGTTTTTCATTGCTTCTTTATTTCGTTTCGTATTTTTTCAATTTCTTGTTCATCCATTTTTTCACTGATTGTCTTCAGAACGTTCAGTCGCCTCTTTTTTAATTCAAATATTTTTCGCACAAAATCCTTATAGGCATTTTTCATCGACTCAATTTCCATACTTTTATTATCAAATTTTATACTTTCATTATAGTAAATAATTATTCATTTATCAAATTTTACGATATTTTTACTAATCAACAAATTCAAATACCACAAAATAATCCACGAAAACCGAATCGAGTTCGACGACTATCATCGCCCACTCGAATATTATACAAATCTATTAATCAAGGGAGGATTTGAAATAGTAGATATTGGCGAAAGCGACGTTCTGGAAACCAGTTATTATCCCGATTTTATTATTTTTGTTCTGCGGAAGCTTTTTTAGTAGCGTCTGATTTTTCCAAAAAAATACTGCCACACGTAAACGCATAGCAGTTTTGCTTTTTTAACACTCATTCATGTTCTGCTGTATATTTCGACACAAAGAAACGTCTTGAATTTTTAAAAATTCCTTTGTACTACACATCCAACAGTCTGTATAAAATTTACTTTTATTCGTCGACACATAAGTGCTGACTCCCTTGCAACCTGGGCAGGAAACAGTTTGCCCCTTTTTGGCTCCAAATTTCTCAACTATTTCGCCCTTGCCCTTGCACTGAAAACAGTGCTTAGCTCGCTCTACCTCGAGGGTGTAGTAGCCACTGCCGTGACATACTGAGCAAGTCATTGATCCACTTAAGTCGCAAAGCAAACGACCATCATGTGTTGTCAGCGGAGCATCTTTGAAATAATGATAATTGGGATTAGTCATAATCTCAATATACTCTAGCTGAAAACAGCTAATCGGAAATCCGTTTTGACTACATAGATCACAGATCTCTTTGTATCTTTTGCTAAAAGCCTCTTCCGTAGTAGGGAAAATAACCCCAAATATAAACTCTCTCCCGAGCAAGCGATCCAGATACTCACTTAGCACATTTTGATCAATGCACATGCTGCACCTCACTGGTTAAATTGAAATCGAAAAATAAAATATGTTAATGATCTAAAAAGCAGATTGGCTCAAACAACTGTGCTCCCAGATGGACTTGAACCATCGACCCCAACGTTATAAGCGTTGTGCTCTAACCAACTGAGCTATGGGAACCTTATTCAATTAAGAATTAAGAATTATATATTAAAAAATAAAAGGACCTTTTCCTTTTTATAACTATAACACTGATAATAAGTTTTTTCAAGAAATAAAAACCTTAAGACCATTATACATTTCTGCCCGAATGGCCACTAGCAATTCTTAATTCTACTTTCTTCATTCTTAATTGATCTAAAGTGGTAGGCTCTGCGCTTTGCCTTTGATCAAGGCCACAACTTCTTTTTCCGCCTCCTGGATGCTCTTTTCAATTGAAAATTTAACCACGTTTTTGGTACCAGTCGGATTGTACTCTTTGGCCAGACGCATAGCGCTGATATTTCTAGTGGTAGAGAGAATTATTTTGGTAATCGTTTTTTCGTCAACTTGCGCTTCAAACATAATCATCATTATTTTGGCTTGTGGAATATTTATAACTAGTTCATCGATAACATCATCGACATCGGTCTCGACTGTTTCGGTTTTTTCAAAATCAATTTTTGTAAGCACAGACCAAACCATGACATTGTCCATCGTACTTGTGAGCCTGGCCAAAACTCTACCCCAAAGCTTGAGCACGCCCAGCGAACGAGATCGATAGAGTCGGTTAACAATATCTTCACGACGAGCGCCCATCGAGATCAGCTGCGAAGATACCGATAGAGTTTGTGGCGATATGTTTGGTGTTTTGAAGTTTCTTGTTTTGGAAATGATGCCAGCCAGCAAACAAGTGGCAACATCCTCATCAATCAAATCACGAAATTCTCTTGATACGAGATCAAAAATTATTTCCGCCGTTGAAGTAGCGGTGAGTTCCACATGATTGATCTGACCAAATCCTTCGTTGTTGGGGTGATGATCGATATTGACCACAGTTGCTTTATAAAAAAACTCGGTATCATTGTCATATACAGTACCCAGTGATTCGAGGTCTGGCGTATCAAGCACAAGTACCAAATCAAATTTGAAGTCCCCGGATCGTGAAGATATATCGTCTTTGGTAAAAAACCCTTCTTTGGGGGCGATAATAAAATTGAGTGAATTGTCCTCAATCTTGTATTTGATCTGACCAACTTTGGCGTTGCTAATATTCACGGACACAATAAACTTACGCAGATTGTTTAGTGAGTTGCTGATATTGCCAAATGACGGTAGAAAATTGAAAATCGAACCTTGCGCCGATTTGTCCGCCACAATCTCCACTTTCTTGTCCATTTTTTTGAGAAGCAAATACAGAGCCAAGGCCGAGGCCACCGCGTCTCCATTCCAAAGCTTAGAAAAAGTAATTAGTATCGAATTGGCTTTTTTAATTTGTTCAAAAATCTGTTGTTCCTGGCTTAACATAATATAGTGTTTAAATCTTTAATTAATCATTCGTTCCTTTTATAGAATATCTGATTGGCACACAAAAAACAAGTCCAAAATGCAAATTTTTTGGAGCTTCCTAACAATTGTCTAATATACACAAAAAAAAATTTCTTGTCAACCGTTTAAAGTAGCGTTTATTTTGGCGTTATTTTACTAATACTAGTCAATCTCTACTCGCTACTATTGACATTGGTTAAAAATGATGTAAAATAGTGTCACGTTCCTAAAAATATGCCCTCCTCTCTTGCTCAAAGTAGCTACTGCCGACCACCCACCCTCCTTTCCCCCCAAGGAGACAGTGTCGAAGTACGAAATGAGCAAGAGTCCTCTTTTTTCATTACAAAAAAATTTGTGATGATATATTTATTGTCGCTCTTGCCCTTGCTCAAAGTATTGTTTTTAACTCCACTCCTATTGCTGGTGCGCACCAGTCTCAAAAACAAACTGCGAGCAAGGGCTTTCATTCCAGGCATTACTTCGGTGATGCCTTTTTTATTTGCAATTATCTCGGCTCTACACCATATGGCGTGACGCAAAACCTTTGTCATCTCGAGCGGAGCCGAGAGATCTATAATGCATAAAATGCAAATTTACGCACTATTATTAACAACAAAACTATTTAGATCTCTCACCCCAAAAAGGGGTTCGAGATGACAAAAAATAGGACTATTTGTAAAACCGCAATTAAGCCAATTAAAGATTAATTATAATTAACTTATGCACCACAGTAATTATTGTACAGCCATTATCTCTTGCTTAAACGCAAATTTCTTGTTAATCTTAAAGCAAATAAATCTTATTAGAAAAAAATATGCCCAAAGAAATCGCCAAGGCTTACGATGCGAAGGAGCACGAGGATAATATTTACAAGATGTGGGAAGAGTCGGGAGTTTTTAATCCAGACAATCTCAATTTACCCGCGGATGCTCCCACTTATACAATAGTTCTTCCGCCACCAAATATTACCGCCAAACTACACCTTGGACACGCTGCCATGCTAGCGATTGAAGACTTGATGATACGCTACAAAAGAATGAAAGGTTTTCGGGCTCTTTGGATTCCTGGAACCGATCACGCAGCAATCGCTACGCAAAACGTTGTAGAAAAAAAACTACTGAGAGAAGGAATCTCTCGCCACGATCTCGGAAGAGAAAAATTCATACTAGAGGTAGACAAGTTTTTGAAAGAGACCCAGACTATCATCCTCAATCAAACCAGAAAAATGGGATCATCCCTCGACTGGTCTAGAGAAGCATTCACGCTCGACGAACAAAGACAAAGAGCGGTCAAAAAAATGTTTATTGATATGTATAACGAGGGCGTTATCGAGAGAGGCGAGCGAGTGATCAATTGGTGTCCAAGATGCAAATCGACTCTTGCTGATGATGAGGTCGAACACAAAGATCAAAAAACTATCCTCTACACTTTTAAATATTCCAAAGATTTTCCTTTCTCCATATCTACGACCAGACCAGAAACCAAACTTGGCGATAGCGCCGTTGCCGTAAATCCCAAAGATGCTCGTTACAAAGATTTGGTTGGCAAAGTGTTCAATGTAAATTTTGTCGGCATTGATTTGAAACTAAAAGTTATTACAGATTACGAGATTGATCAAGGGTTTGGGACTGGAGCACTCGGCGTTACGCCAGCACACTCTATGATTGACGCCAAAATGGCCGAGGTAAACAATCTTAAAATTATCAAAGTAATTGATGAAGACGCGAATATCAGGGAGGGCTTCCAAGAATATTCTGGCAAAACCGCGCTTGAAGCTAGGAAAATGATTGTAGAAAAATTGCGTGCCGCGGAACTGCTTGAAAAAGAAGAAGAAATAGACAATAGCTTGTCTATTTGTTACAGATGCGATACCGCGATAGAGCCACTCCCCTCCAAACAATGGTTTGTTAATGTCAACAAGGAACTTGCAAGACTCGGTGGAAAATCTATCAAGCAAAAAGCAATCGAGGCTGCTAAAATAAAAGATATCAAATTTATCCCCGAGCGCTTTGAAAAAATTTATATCGACTGGATGGAAAATCTGCACAATTGGTGTATCTCGAGACAAATCTGGTTTGGTCACAGAATCCCAGTTTGGTACAAGGGATATGAAACTTATGTAGGCGACGAAGCGCCAAGCGAAGATGGCTGGACACAGGACGAAGACTCTCTCGATACATGGTTCTCGAGCGGTATGTGGACTTTCTCAACTCTAGGTTGGCCGGACAATTACAAAGATGGCATCAAAAGTGGAGACTTGGCCCGATTTACTCCTACCCAAGTTCTTGAAACTGGTTTTGAGATAATTACTCTTTGGGTTTCTCGCATGATTATGATGACCTTTTTTGCGCTGGACGAAGTCCCCTTCACTCATGTTTATCTGCACGGCATGATACTCGATGACAAGGGGCAAAAGATGAGCAAGTCAAAGGGCAATGGCATAGACCCACTAGATGTCATCGAAAAATTTGGCACAGACTCGGTGCGACTGTCGCTACTTTCTGGTAACACCCCCGGAAACAATATGCGTCTTTCTGAAGAGAAAATCGGATCCAACAAAAACTTTGTTAACAAGCTTTGGAATATCAGTCGTTTTATTTTGTCCAAATCTGAGCGTGGCCTAGCAAACATTTAATAAAAAGAAATAAATCGTGCTGATTTAAAAACATCAGATGCCTGGATTCTAGAAAAAATGCGACTACTCATTTCAGGGGTGACCGAAGATATTGAAGAATATCGCTATTCTATCGCCGGCGAAAAACTAAAAGAATTTACCTGGAACGATTTGGCAGATTGGTATTTGGAAGCAAGCAAGTTCGACAAATCCAGTCAAAAAGAAAAAGTTTTGTTTTTGGTATTGTCTGACCTGCTCAAACTTTGGCACCCATTCATCCCCTTTGTCACTGAAGTTATTTGGAAAGAGCTTGGTGCAAGCGCCAAACTGATTATCAGCGAATGGCCAGATGTTGGTGCCTATGAATGGCTCTCTACTAGCCAATCCGATATCGAGGCTTTTGATATTATCAAAAAAATTATCGAGTCGATCCGCAACGCTAGAGCCCTGAACAAAGTCGAACCAAGTCGCAAGGTCACCGCGCTTGTCTATGCCAATCAACACAAAGGTCTAATTACAAAAAATCAAGAATTGATTTTAGGACTACGCACTGGTATAGAAAAGATCGAGATCAGCGAAGATGGAGAAAAAATCGAGGGTGCTATTTATGTTGTTAATGAGGGAATCGAAATTTATCTCATAGGCACCATCGACCACGAAAAAGAAAATTTGCGTATCAACAAAGAAATTGAAAACTTGGAAAAAGTTATTGCCGGACTTAGTGGCAAGTTAAATAACGCTGAGTTTGTAAACAATGCTCCAGAGAAGATAGTAAAGATGGAAAAAGATAAACTTGATAAGTATAAACAGGAACTAAACAATCTTAAAAAATAACAAATTCTTGTTACTAATTTAAATACATGAACAAATTTGAACTAGGGGGTAGTGCTTTTGAATTCTATCCACTAAAACGACCAGAATCAGATCCTGAAAACGAAGCAGAAAAACCGGAAAAATTTCGTAGTGCCCTTTCGGCTATTAATGGCACCCTAAATAGAATCAAAGAAACAGTAAAGGACAAGCTTCAGGGACGCCCTCCGATTTACAGCAACTCTCTAATCAACTCAAGGGAACGCCAAAAAGCGCAAGAAGCCAAAAAAAATAACGAACCTAATGACCCCTCACGCCGAGCATTTTTAGGACAAGGGGCAGCGGTCATAGGCGCAGTAGCCCTTGCCGGTACCGGCGTTGGAGTTATGGGCAATATTTATAAGGATTACCAAAAACACAGAGATGAGAGTAGATCAAGCGAGTCAATGGAAAAAGTAGAAAATCGCCAAGCTAAAACCAGGGTCACGAAAGAAGAGCAGAAAACAACAATAAAAACCGAGTCCGAAAAGCGAAATATCGCCGACCACTTCCATGACTCGCATCGCGTACTCAAAGAAAAGGATGATTATTTTCCCAAAAAATTATTTACTAACGACCTACTCATTGCCCAAGAGATACAGGAGTCCGGCTGCGATATAGACGCCATATCCTCCAAAGGCGCTGTGGGCTTAATGCAAAACATGGAAATTTCTATTAAGGATATTTGTTTATTTCTCGAACGCTTGGATGACAAAAAAGTAATCACTTACAAGGGCCCAGTTTATATCGGCGAACAGGAAAAGGATTTATATGAATTAGAAAATAAGCTTAACGCTACCAGACAAATAGTAAAAAACCTAAAATACGATGGAAAGAAAGTGGAAAAACCTCTGCGCGAAAAAATGATGGCAGAAATAAGTGAGCTGGAAATAAGGGTTGCCAAAAAGAATAAAGAATTACAAAAAATAAATAAGCAATTCAAGGGGCGCGTCCTCAAAGAGAGAGATCTTATTGCTATTCAAAAGTTTATCACCCATGAACCAAAGTACTCCCGCGATTTGGGTGAACTCTATCTGATGCGTCTCTACCACAAAGACAATGGCTTGGGAGCTGGTCATATTGAATACAACAAATTGGACGACACCCGTGCCGCCCAACAAGAAATATTGGGCGCCTACAATGCCGGCTATTCCAAGGTAAAAGGTCTTGATATTAACGAATGGACCAGTGAGCCACGAAATTATGTAAAGAGAATTTTCAATCTCATGGACCGCGTTGCCAATGTCCGACAAACTATGAAAGAAAAAGGACTTGATGCGAGCAATGATGACATGGCAAGATTTATTGCCCAGGAGCTCACCAAGGTAACAACTAGTGGCGAAAAACGCAAAGAGATTTTGGACAAAGCCACCGAGTACTTGATTGATTTGGTTAAAACAAGGGAAACTGAGCTCGATCGTAAATTAAAAAGAGAAGATACTGAGTCACTGCGTATCAAGCTAGGCAAAACCAAAGAAATTAACGAAAGAATTTTCTACGCCAAGCTATAGCTTGTCTTTTTGTCCGAGCGGAGCCGAGGGATCTATAAAGTAAACAATAAATAAAATTTCTATATTCTACACATTATATGTTTCCTCCCAAAGTACGCCTTGTCCCTCTGATCGAAATAACAAAAGTGACTCAAACAAACTTTTGTATATTCCTTGGATTATTTATATCGAGTCCCTTGTTTAGAGCCAAATGATAGGCCAAGAGTTGCAGGGGAATTAGACTCATGAGGGGCATAAGTAAATCCGAATTTTTTAGCAAGCGTTCAGTTACACCAAAATCAAGCAGTTGCTTGGTTTTTTTGTCGCTAAAAATGTAAATTTTCACCTTGGTTTTTTTAAGTTCCTTGAGTAACACCAAATTATCTTTGTACAAATCATCACTCGGCACCAGCACCACAAATGAAAAGTTTTTATCAAGCATCGCTTCTCCCCCATGCCGAAATTCTTCACTGGCTACTCCCTCAGCATGGATATAGGCCGTCTCTTTGATCTTGTGCGCGCCTTCGAGCGCAATGGGAAAATTATATTTTCGGCCGGCGACAATTATATTTTTGCTCTTGTCCATTTTTTTAGCAATGGCGATTATCGCTTTTTCCGATTTGAGTATTTTTTCTATTTGCAGGGGCAAAATTTTTAGATCCGAGAATAATTTTTCTTTACCCGCAAACTTCTTTTTAAAAATTTGAGAAAAATTAAGCGCCATAAGCAGTAGGATTAATATTTGGGCCGAAAAACTTTTGGTCGCCGCTACCCCAAGCTCTTGTCCAGCCTCAATATTTATCGCTATATCCGAGATTCTATCCAGGGCCGAGCCGGGAGCATTGCTAATCCCGATTACTAGAGCCCCTTTCTCTTTGGCAATTTCCGCCGCCACCAGCACATCCCGTGTTTTGCCCGACTGACTAATCAAGACCACTGCTGTCCCCGGCTCTAGGACAGCCCGACGTGAAATGAATTCATCAGCAAACTCGTATTCGGAGTTCTTACCCGTCAATTCTTCAAAATAATAATTGGCTAGTAGGCTCGCGTTGGCCGAAGAGCCACAACCGAGAAACACAAACTTGTTTATTTTCTGCAGTCGTCGCTTCTCGTATTTTAATTCTGACATAGTCACTTGGTCAAAATCAAAGTCTACATACTTATCTAGTAGCTTGCGCATAATACCAGGCTGTTCATATATCTCTTCCAACATGTGATATTTAGGTTTTATTTTACTTTCCTTTTTCATATGATCATATTATAGCGTAGTTTGAGAATAAAAAAAAGGCAGGGTACGCGTGGTACTTCTGCCTGGAAATAATTTTAGTCTGCGATCTGAGAGATTAATCCCCCTTCGTCGTAAAAGCCACTTTTCACATCAATAATGAAATCCTTATATGATCCACCATTGAATGGAATAAACTCACCGTCAGCATCAGGTTGTGCCACAAAGACAATTTCACCATCGTCGCCTTCGTAAGCTTGGATTTTGTAGACCATGCATCCCTGTTTTCTAAAATCAAGCAGTAGGGCTGCTCCCAAGAACTCTTCTTCTTCACCATTTATCTCGGTGGGGTAATAAAGGGCGACGGCAATTTTAAAGCTCATCTCTCCAGCAAGAAGATCAAATTCATAAAACTCGGCTCTTGGTCGCTTTATTCCCGCATCTATATCAACTGCAACTAACTCTTCTTTAGGCGAAATTTCGCCACGATCAGTAGACGCAAAATTTTTAGCGCCACAGCCCGAGAAAATAAGGCAGGTAAGCACAGAAAACAAAAGAGCGATAAGATTTTTTTTCATTTACTCCCCCTTTTTAATTTTTTTGTTTTTCAAATAAAAATTATGTTTTGAAATAGCAACGCTGGTACAAATATCAATTACTATAGCAAATAAAATTACTCTTGTCAAGCTTGCGTTTATATTTTTTATTTAATACTAGCAATTTTTCGCTTTATCATTAAATATAAAACGGTTCTCCCCTGAATAATTTTTTTTAATACTATGTTTTTCTAAATTAAGAAATATTACCAAAGCTTAAGGCTGTAAATTAAGCACAGGGCCCATAAAATACCCTTTAATTACGTAGTGACATTGTCAATACACTTTGGGCACGATAATGTTTTTCCATTATCACTATAACTGGTAAAAACTAATTTACAGTTACTGTCTTCGCCAAGTTTCTTGGTTTGTCCGGATTCTTGCCGAGCTCCAGCGCCATAAAATAAGAGAATAATTGCAAGGGAATCACCGACAAAATCGGGGATAAGAAGTCTATGGTTTCGGGAATATACAAGATATCATCAGCGATCTCAATGTCTGCACTGCGATTGGCAATCGCGAGTACCTGACCATTTCTACTTTTTATTTCATGAATATTTACGAGTGACTTTTTGAAAACTGCATCGTTTGGCGCTATTACTACTGAACAAAATTTTTCGTCTACCAGCGCGAGCGGTCCGTGCTTCATTTCTCCGAGTGGATAAGCTTCGGAATGGATGTAGCTGACCTCTTTTAGTTTGAGACTGCCTTCAAAAGCAGTTATAGCGTTAAAATAGCGACCAAGAAAAAAATAATTTTTATACTTCGCGTATTTCTTGACCAACTGCTTTATATAATCAGCGCCCTGCAATATTTCTTCAATCTTACTTGGCAACGCTTCAAGCTCTTTTAATATTTTTTGCCCGCCATCAATCGTCATCTGTCTTTGTCTGGCTAGAAATATAGCGAGGATGGCTATAGAGGCGAGTTGCGATGTATAGGCTTTGGTCGAGGCCACGCCCCGCTCTTTGCCAGCTCTGATCCCGATGCCAGCCTGAGTGTCTCGCCAGATACGACTGCCCGGCACATTTACAATGCCCAAACGAATATTGCCCTTGATTTCTATCTCCTTGATGACCTCGAGCGTATCGGCAGTCTCGCCCGACTGACTGACAAAAATAAAAACATCATTGGCGTGGAAAACGGGATGAGCACAAACAAATTCAGAAGCGACCCAGGCGCGCGCTGTCATGCCAAATCGATTGAAAAGTAGACTGGCATATTGGCAAGCGTTGTAGGCGGTGCCACAGCCTACAAAATGAAATGTTTCTGCCTTGCGCAACTCTCGCGCCAAGTCTGTCGCACAGTCGAGATGGGTGTTGCCGGTGGCGTGAACGAGTCGCCCTCGCAAAGTATTCAAAAATGTATTGGGCTGAGCAAATATTTCTTCCGCCATAAAATGGGCAAAATTATTGTCTGTTTTTCTACTAGCGCTATGCTCATCATTGCTTTCTTGATTTTTTTTGCTGCCAATTATTTGCCAAGCACCTGCGCCCACCTGTGCTATTTCATTATCAAGTAGTACTTTTTGCTGATTGATCGAATGATTATCAAAAGCGGAAATGTCCGAAACAATAAATACGCCGTCTTGGTTTTGACCCAGGATTATTGACCCACCCTTGTTGGCTACCACCAGCTTGTCTGGCTCATCTATCTTCATCACCACTAAAGCATTTGCCCCTTCGATAAAATTGATAGTTTTTTGCACCGACTCAACAAATGAATTTCCCTCTCTAAAATATTTGGCCACCAAATTTACTATCGCTTCGGTATCGGTTTCCGAATACCTTTGCCATTTACCAATTTCTTTTTCGACCGCTGCCAAATTTTCGACATTGCCATTCTGCACAAGAAAAAATTTCTTTTCTTCGTCATGGTGAGGGTGAGCATTGGCACAGGTGACGCCCCCAAATGTCGCCCAACGATTGTGGCCAATGGCTATACTACAAGGCTTTTCCAAATCTACTATCAAATCACGCAAGTCTTTGGTGCTAAAATCTTTTTTTTCTGCCTGCGATATCTTGTATGATTCAGCGCCATCCTTAGTAAGGCGAGTAAGACCGATTGAATCATAGCCACGATGCTCTAGCATAGCGAGACCATCGATCACTATTCTAGTTGCATTTTTGCTTGTTCCTATGAAACATGATATTCCACACATAGTATATTCAATTAAGAATTAAAGTGCTATTTAGTCCCCAGGCTATGCCAAAGCTGAAGGAATATTAATTTTTGCGTCTCGTATATATTTTCATTCTCAATAATCACGCCCACCGGAGCACCTTTGGCATCGCGCGAAATAAATGCGCATTTATTGTCATAAATAATAATCACAGTGGCTGATTTGTCATGAGTACCAAGCCATCTTCGCTCATCAAGTCCGTGGGTTTTACCACCCTCGGCCAAAGAAATCGCTTTGACGGATATTTTTTTTCTAATACGCGCCTTGCTAAAATCGGGCATGGCCTTGTTCATGTCTTCGCTCAGCTCGGTAGCGGAATATATATAATATTCTTTTGTTTTAGAATTTACCATTGTTTCGAGTACGTCTTCCAAGATATATTTTACGCCCTTATGTCCCTCATACAGTTTGCTCGTCGGATGCTTGTCGCCCCTGTCTTGCAACAAGCTAAGCTCTGGAATTAATTCTTCTAGCCCCCCTTTCGTCTTGTGCAAATCACTTTCTTTTTGTCGGAGCAGATCAAGAAGCTTGCTCGGATTTTCGGCCACAAACTTCTGCTTGGTTTCTTCATGATAAAAAGACACTAGCCCCTGCTCTTGCAATTTTTTGAGTATGTCATAGGCAGTGCCACGATTTATCTTGGACAGCTCAGCCAACCCGCGCACCGAAATAGCGCCATATTCAAGTAGGGTAAGATAAATCTTGATTTCCTTGTCTCCAAGTTCTAGTTTTTTTAAAATTGTTATGTCCATATTGTTTTTCATTCTTGTCATCTCGAGCGGAGCCGAGAGATCTATAATACGCTAAAAGCTGATTCACACTTTCGTAATTCGTGTGAGAATTTTTTTCAAAAAGAAAGGGAGCATATTCAATGAAGCTCCCTGGGTGATTATGTGTGGCGAGGTGGATGGTGGTGTGGGTGGTGTGGGTGGTGTGGGTGGTGTGGGTGGTGTGGGTGGTGTGGGTGGTGTGGGTGGTGTGGGTGGGGCGGGTGGATTTCTGTTAATGAGAAATCCGAAATTAATTTATAATTTGTCCGCCAAATTTGTGCCACGATTTTTTAGAAAGAACAATTTGTTTCTCTTGGCATTTATATATTATTATAAATGCTAGAGAGTGTTGTTAATTTTATTTTTAATGTGTCTTGTATTTCTATTATAGCAAATGAAAGTAATTTGTCAATACTTTTTCTACAGTTTTATTTATATATGCGATTATATGTTATTATTAGCTACTATTTGCTTATGTATTGTCACATATTTTTATACTATAATTAGAGTTATCCACAAGCATTAATGAAAAAAAAGCCCGGGTACTCTAGTGAGTTCCCGGGCGACTATCAATCTTACTTGAGATGTTTCTCAAGTTCGATAAGTTTTTCTGCTGGAAGCGCTTTGATCCGCTCCCTAATTACTGCCGCGTCTGCCTTGTTGTCGTTCTGCTTAACGGTCTTTTCAGACAAACTTGTCAAGTCTGCCTGCGCCTCAGTGCCAACAAGTTTCAACGAGTCGTTGGCAAATGAAAGCAATGGTATTTCCTCTTCTCCGCTGGCGCAGAATACTACTTTAACAATATCATTCACCTCTGTCACGGACAAAGATTTGGCCAGATTATGACCGCCGTACAAGATGTGCGGATAATTATCGACTACCAGACGATAGACTGTGCCTTCCGCCTGATATTCTTGGTGCACTCTTAGCACCTTAGCGCCCAGCTCTTTTTGGTCACAGCCCTTTTCGATGGCCTGTCTACCCTTTCCCGAAACGACTCGCTGATAGGCCTTCATGGCATCGGCCAAATTCTCGCCGACTGCCATTTGTTCAATGTTTATGACATTTACCATGGCCACTCCCTGGCGAATATGTGATTCATTAAGGAGTAGCATAAAGGATGTCATCTGGCCATAGATGTTGTAGGTCTGAAGATCAACTGGGTGTAGTTTTTTGAAGCTAATAAACTGGTTGGTTTTTACAGCGTTCTCGATCGCTGCGTCCGTGCTTCCACCATTCGTTTGGTAACGAACGGCCTTTCCAGTACGTGAATTAACGTAGAACATGGAAACGAGTGAGCTGTCTTTACTACTCATAGATGTCATACCGACTACAAACTCCAAGTCACCACTTTCGCCATACACCAGATTTGGCACATCTGGTTTAAGCAGTTCTTTCTGGGCACCGAAAATCGGAACCAAATTCATGAATCCCTGGCTATACTCCCCCCA
>JBBRXK010000004.1:0-19169 GCA_038248465.1 Patescibacteria group bacterium
CTGGTGTCGTCCAAGTCGGATGCGAGAAGGGTGATTGAACAGGGGGGAGTGAAGATTAATAATGAAGTAGTAAAAGATATTGAGCATACAGTGCCAGCTGATTCGGTTTTGCAGAAAGGGAAGATTTGTTTTTTGCGGGTGCTTTAGTTAATGATAAATATTTGCAAATAAACCAGTATTTGTCTGGTTTTTTTGTTGTTAAGAATATTGTCCCCTTGACAAATCATTCCAAATAATATACAATATATGTATATTATTAGAAATAACAGTATGGCAGAAAAAAAGAAAAATCGGGCGAAAATTGTAAGAGCTTTTATCAAAACGGTTCCGTATTTTAAAATTGAAAATTTGCTAGCGATTGAAGATGACGAGAAATATTTGAGAATTTTATTATCGAGATGGAGTAAGACTGGTGTAATAATTCGCCTGAAGAGGGGGTTATATGTTCATAGGGATTATTTTATTGACGTACAGATAAAAAATAAAACTAATTCATATTACGAGTTTCTAGCTTGTTCGATGTTCGATGGCGCTTATCTCGGTTTGGAATATGTCCTTAGCGAATATGGACTACTCAGCGAGACGGTTTATGGATATAGCTTGGTGTCGACCAAGAAGCCGATTAAATTCAAAAATGAATTTGGCTTTTTTAATTCGCACTCAATCAAAGTCGGATTATTTACGGGCTACCAGTTAATAAAAAAAGATGGCTATTACATCAAAAAGGCAAGTCTAGCCAAAGCCCTGTTCGATTTTTTGTATTTTCGAAAAAATATCTTGTCTGATAGTGATAATGTCGCTGAACTGCGCCTAAATTTAGAAATACTCCAAAAAAAAGATATTATAGAATTAAAAAAATATATTAAATTAGAGGCTTCAAAAAAGATGTTGGAAATTTATAATTATTTAAACATATGATAAAAGATTTTTTAAAAAATACTTTACGAGAAAATCCGAGTAGCTCAAATTTGTATAAGCGAAATTTACTCAAAGAGAATTTGCAAATATTTGTTTTAGATTATATTTATTCGAGTAAAGAATATAAAGACTTGGTTTTTTATGGCGGATCCTGCTTGTCTCAGTGCTACAATCTGCCGAGATTATCAGAGGATTTGGATTTTGTTGATGTTTTGAATAAAATTGATTTAGAAAAATTAGCGATCGACTTAAAAAAATATTTTAAAGATAAAACAGATCTGGATCCAATCGTCAAATTGCAAAAATTTAGAATATATTTGCGCTTTCCGATTTTGAAAGAACTTGGCTTGTCGAGTGGCGAGAAAGAAACGGATTTATTATATTTAAAAGTGGAGATATTTAAGGAATTTAATTTTTGTCAAAAATATAAAAGCGAGATTGTTCCTTTGTTCAAGTCAGGCAAAGCGATGTTCGTAAAAACCTTTGACTTGCCGACTATGATGTCTACAAAAATTCGAGCAGTATTGAATCGCAAGTGGGAAAAAACGGACAAGAGCGGTGCGACCTTGATAAGCGTAAAGGGGCGTGATTATTTTGATTTGATGTGGTATTTCGAAAAAAAAATTAAGCCAAATTTTAGCTGTATCGATAAAAACAAAACTCAAGATGAAATAAAAAAAGAGTTAATTAGAATAGTTAGTAGTGTAGATGAGCGAAGCATAGCTCTGGACCTCGAAAATTTTATTAGTGATCAGAATTATTTAGATAATTTAAGCAAAAATATCAAGGATATTTTGAAGAGGGGAATTGAAAAAATGTAAATATTTTCTTTGTCCTTTTTTTGCATTGACAAATCTAGCTGGCTTGCTATAATTTGAAAATAATACAGAATCTGACGCCTAGAGTTTGGCAACTCTAATTCTTGAATCGATTATAAATAAAGAGTCTTTTGGTAAAATATCAAAAGAAAGCTAGATGGAACCGCGGGAATAAATCTCGTTCTAGCAACTAAGATTTTTAGTTGTTGGGACGAGGTTTTTTTTATTCATTACGAATTCACGAATATATCACGAATGCACGAATTCGTTATTGTTTATAACTAAAGTAAAATAAAAGAAGTTTATTTATTTAAAATATTTTTATGTCTGAAGAAAAAAACTTGACTATCGAGAAGATAGTGTCTCTCTGCAAGCGGAGAGGTTTTGTTTATCCTTCGTCGGAAATATATGGCGGTTTTGCGGCCGTATATGACTACGGACCAATGGGGATAGAGCTAAAAAATAATTTGGCTCGAGCTTGGTGGAAGTCGATGGTGCAGAAGCGCCCTGATGTAGTTGGGCTCGACTCGGGAATATTTATGCATCCAACCACTTGGAAGGCGAGTGGACACGTGGATGGTTTTGATGATCCGCAAATTGATTGTCGTGATTGCAAGACTAGGATGCGGGCAGATCACATGCTCGAAAAATTTGGCGTGGATGCTGATAAAATGTCTGCCGATGATATTAACAAAATGGTAGAAGAAATGAAGACGGCGGGAAAAGAGTTAAAGTGTATAAGTTGTGGCTCGAAAAATTTAACCCCAGCTAAACGTTTTTCGTTGATGGTCAAATCGAATCTCGGTTCACCGACGGATGCCTTGTCCGAGGATAATGTTGTGTATTTGCGCCCAGAAACATGCGGTGGTATTTATCTTGAGTACAAAAATGTTTTGGATTCAAGTCGTGTTAAGTTGCCCTTTGGTATTGCTCAAATTGGGAAGGCCTTTCGCAATGAAATAGTGGCTAGACAATTTATTTTTCGCACTCGCGAATTTGAACAGATGGAGATGCAGTATTTTTTGGCACCAGAGGATATGAACGCAAAATATGAAGAATGGAAACAAGCACGCTGGGACTGGTATTTGGAGTACGGTATTAGTGAGAAAAATATTCGTTGGTACAAGCATGTCAAGTTAGCTCATTACGCGGCGGCTGCTTTTGACATCGAATACAATTTTGAGGCCTTGGGCGGATTCAAGGAAATGGAAGGTCTTCATCAGCGTGGTAATTGGGATTTATCTCAGCACTCAAAATTTTCTGGCAAAGAGCTTAATTATCGTGATCCAATCAGCGGTGAAGTCTTTATTCCTCATATCATGGAAACTTCTGTGGGTCTCAATCGTATGTTTTTTGCTTTCTTGTCCGAAGCCTATACCGAGGAGGAGGTTGATGGTGATATCAGAGTGGTTCTTAAATTTGATCCACGTTTGGCACCGATTAAGATTGCTATTTTTCCACTTCTTAAAAATAAGCCTGAGCTGGTTGCCAAAGCCAAAGAAATTTACGCAAAACTTACAGACAAATATATGTGTGAATTTGACGACAACGGCAACATCGGCAAGCGTTATCGCCGACAAGATGAAATCGGCACACCGTTTTGTGTGACCGTCGATTTTGAAACGATGGAAAAAGACAACGCTGTGACGGTGCGTGATCGTGATACGATGAAGCAGGAGAGAGTTTTGATTGCGGATTTGGATAAGTATTTTGGGGAGAAGTTTCTGTAGAATAATTCTATTACTGCTCTTAATATAAAAACGCTGGATTTTTGTCCGGCGTTTTTAGTTTATAGAAATACCTCACCCCAGCCCCCTGCCTGTCCGGCAGGCCGGCTTCTTTGCCACTCAAAAATACAGAAAAATAATAATTACAAAAATAAATCTTTCAAATATTTTTCGGCGCTTACAATCTCAATGTTATCAACCACCCTTTCTCTTTTTAATTCGTTTACAATTTGCGTGCCCTTGATTTTGTATTTGTCAGAAAAATATTTTAGATTTTTGCTTAAATTTCCATCGGCATATTTTACTTCAATTAATTCGCTTAGTTCGTTATTTTCAGTCAAGGCAAAATCAACTTCTTTTCCTTCTTTGGTGCGAATATAATTCAAATTGAAATTTTTGCCTAGATAGTCAGTCTTCCCCCAAACATGTTTTAGTAAACTAACGCCGACAAAATTTTCGAATTTGGCTCCCTGGTCGCCTAGCACTAGTCCAGTATCATAAAAATATAATTTGGCTTCTTTGAGTATTGAGCGGGCAATGTTTTTGGAATAAGGAGTAACGCGAAAAACGATATACAGTGACTCAAAAATCTCAATGTATTTTCTAACGGTAGCGGGCGATACCTGAACATCAAGCGCTAGCGAGGCGTATGAGATTGGGGAGCCAACTTTTTTGCGCAGAAGTTCCAGGGTGGTTTGGATGGCTCTAAAATCGTGCACGGTTTCAAAATCTAATATGTCGGTTCTAAGTAGACCATCAAAATATTGTTGTCGCCATCTATCAGCGTCTGTGTCGGTATCACTAAAAAGTGGCTCAGGAAAACCGCCACGAGTGATAAACTTTTGGATATCAACTTCAATCGCTTGATTTTTAATTTCTGATAAAGAAAAAGGCAACAAGCGATGCAAGAAAAATCTTCCAGCTAGAGAATCGCCTGATTGACGGAAGGTATTTAGTCGCGCGCTACCAGTAACCAGGATTTTTAACTTTTCATTTTTGGTATCAAAAACTCCTTTAAGATAATTTTTCCAGTTTTTCATTTTATGAAGTTCGTCCAAAATCAGTAGATCGGTATTTTGTAACCAAGACTCTTTTCTGATTATTTCTCGGTCTTCGGCACGATCAAAATTTAGATAAACTGGATTTGTAAAATCCTTGCTAATACCATTGGCCAACCAAGTTTTGCCAACCTGACGAGGCCCGACCAAAAAAACCATTTTTTTGGCTAAGTCTTTTTTTATTTGTTCGGTTTGTTTCCTATTCATATATGACTATTATACACTATATTGCCGAAAAGTCAAGACTATTCGGTAATATACTTCATAATAGTCATGTTTTTATTGTTTAATGTTCTAATAATAGCCAAAATAAAAAACGCTGGATTTTTGTCCGGCGTTTTTAGTTTATAGAAATACCTCACCCCAGCCCCCTGCCTGTCCGGCAGGCAGGTCTCCTTAAAAAAGCCTGTTATAGGTGAGGGAGAAGTGCGTTGTGAGGAGGGGGTTGTGATTTGTGTTTTTTGAGCTAACGGTTAGATGTTGATTATATAATATTTAATCGCTTAAAAACTCTGTCTTTGCCCATTACCTGAATTATAGAATGCAGGTCGGGGGTTTGGACTTTGCCACAAAGTAGGACGCGGAATATTTTGGCGACGTCGGCGACGCTGCCTTGGAAGTTTTCGGGGTTGGCTTTGTAGTCTTTGGTGTTTAGGGCAAAACCGTTGGCTTCGGCGACAAGTTTTATTTTGGCAAACCAAGCGTCTTTGTCATCGTTTTCATCGAAGCTTGTTTTGAATGAGCCGACAATGTTTTTGATAACAGACTCTTCTAGTCCGCCTAGTAGTTCAAGCGCTTCGCTTTTGCTTAATTTAAATTTGTGGTCAAAAAAATATTCGAGTTCGGTGCGCACGTCGCTCCATTTAGCAACATCTTTCCGAGGTTTTAATGCGTTGCCTCTTTCGATATCCAAAATTCTTTTGACATAGTCGCTATTGTCATTTAACAAAGCAAAAAGATCTTGGTCGTGTTTCTCGGCCCAGACTAGAGTTTCGCTGTACACTTTGTCGGCGGAGTATTTACTTATTTTATCTTTACAAATGTTATGTAGTTTTTCAAAGTCAAATAGTGGACCGCTCGAGTTGGCGAGTTTTTTGATCGACAACGCAAACTCACGATTGTCCATATCGGGATTTGCTTTGCGCCAATCTTCAAAATTGGAATTGGCAAGGTTGAGTAGGTATTCAATAATGCCGTCAACGGGATAACCGTGCTCGTCATAATATTCGACGTTTGCCTCTGGATCTTTGCGCTTGCTAAGCTTACGTTTGGAAGCGCCTTCCATTTTTTGAATCGGAAAGATATGGCCAAAACTTGGGGCGGACCAATTCATAGCCGCAAAAAGCTGGACGTGAAGAGATAGAGAAGCAAACCACTCGTTACCGCGAATCACGTGCGTGGTGCCCATGAGGTGATCATCAATCACATGCGCCATGTGGTAAGTTGGCAGTCCTTCGGATTTTAGTATTACTATATCTTGGTCGTTCTCGGAAAGTTCGCGCTCACCAAGCAGAAGGTCTTTAATTTTAATTTTGGTATTCCAATCACCGTTTGATTTGAACCGTATTACAAAAGGTTTTTTATTTTCGAGCACCTCAAGAATTTCTTCGCCACTTTTATCTCGCCAAACTGCCCACTGGCCGTAATAACCTGGGCGAATGTTCTCGGCCTCTTGTTGCTGGCGCATTTCATCCAACTCTTCGCTCGTCGCAAAACAAGGATAAGCCAATCCATCCTCAAGCATTTTTTTGACATAAGCTTGATATATTTCCGCTCGGTCACTTTGTTTGTATGGTCCGTAAGCGCCGGTCTCTACACCATCTTTGCCCTCACCTTCATCGGCGTTCAAATGGTAGTGGTCTAGGGCATCCGTGACAACCTTGATCGCACCCGCCACCTCTCTTTTTTTGTCGGTGTCTTCGATACGTACAAAAAAGACGCCTTGACTCTGGTGAGCCAGACGGGCATTGATAAGGGCTGTATATACCGTGCCCAGATGCATAAAGCCGGTTGGACTTGGGGCAATGCGCGTAACCATGGCACCTGGGTCCAGAGTTCTAGCTGGATATTTACCTTCAATTGACTCAATACTTGGCAATTTTTCGGGAAAGAGGAGTTCTATTATTTTATTTTTAATTTCTAAATTCCCCATATTTTTATTGCTTTAAGTTTTTTAAAATTAATTTAATTCTAGCAAAATATGAAGATAAGTCAACCATAAAATGCTAATAGATTATGATGATTGCGTCATAAAAAAACACCAAGCGTTTGACTTGGCGTTTTGGTATATTGTAAAACAATTATTTTGTAGAGACTATTCCGAGGCCGTCGAAAATAAGATTGATCAGCGCATAGGACGAGAAGATGACCACAAGTCCCAAGGTCGCCCAAATAATAATGTCCTTGCCCTTTTGCACTCTTTCGTTGTTGCCCGCAGCAAGCATCCAGGTAAAACCACCAAACACAAACATGAGCAAGGCAAGCGATCCCACCACACCTAGTATCGCCTTGATAACAATTCCAATAATCATATTTGGATCAGTAGCGTTGGCGATGGGAGGAATGAGCTTGACTTCGCCACTCCCAACTTTGCCAGCAGGATCAGTAACGGCAAAAGCGAATGCGATAGGAGCAAGAAGGGTTGATAAAATGATAAGTGAAATAAAATATTTTTTCATAGAATTATTTTCTATAATTATAACATATTTTAAAAATATTTAAAAATTTAATTTTTATAAATAAGAAAAAACCCCAGATTGCATCAAATAAATTGATGCAATCTGGGGTTGTTGTTATAGACTTATTGTAAATTGAACTCCTTGTGGCGCTCTCATTGCAATATAGTCCACGTCTTCAGCCTTATTCGTAAAACTCGATATTGCCTGATACTTACCGCCATAGTAAGTTTCAGCACCGTTTACTTTGACATGTTGGCCGAATACTACGTCTTTGGTGTTCATTAGAACACCGATTCCCCCCTTTCCGTCAATACCACCAGTATATCCGATGCCAGTGAAAGTGAGGGTTTTGGTGGGGGTGGACTGGGACTGAGTGAAAGAACCAAGTGGTCTTGGTTCTTCGATGTCGTCGCTTGAGGAGTCAGGGCCAAAGAACTTTCCTTTGGCAGAGTTCCACAAGTTTGAACCTTTTTCTTTTCTAGATTTTAGAAACTCCTTTCCTTTCTGGGTGTCCATGCCAACCTGCAAGCCCTCGTACTTTCTGGAAATTTCCATGAGAGCTGCCTCGTGTTGTTCTGCGCTTTTTCCCGCTTTTTCCAATGTCTTAAGATCGAATTTAGCGGTGTTTAGCGAGATGGTGTTGGCTTCGTCATAAGTAAGACCGTTACGCGGAACGGCTTTACTCATTTTTTTCTCAAGCTCGAAGCGGCCTTCTGCTAGTCTGTTTTTGGTGTGAATAGCCCCTTTGACTTGAGAGTCATTGGCGCCGATCATGTACATGCCACTAATGAAACAGGCATTTCCAATTAAGCACCAAATGGCCAGCGAAAGGATGCGATAAGTTAATCGCTGGTTCCACTCTTTGGATTTGTGCCAAATAGTAGAAAAAATTAATGCTACAGCAATGAACACGAGGGGAGCAATAAATACTGCTTCGCCTTTTGCGATTGCGCCCCCGCTGAGCAGTTTCTCACCGTCCGAAAAAAACTTATTCAGAATGTTAATCCCGAAATAGTCCCAGATGGTTAAGGCTGACAGCAAGGTTACGATCACTGCGCCAAGCGGAATCGCAAAAGCGTTTTGCAATTGTGATTTGTACTTGGCAAAAATGATTGACACGATTACGAGAATCGTCGCACAAAACCCATATAGCAGATCGTTGTAAGAGCTTAGAATCTCTTTTACACCGACTTGTTTAAGGAAAATGTACAAGGTGCAGAGGCTTGTGCCTACTACACCAATCGCCAACCAAAACCTTTCGTTCCCTGGTGCTGGCTTGACAATTTCTCTGTCAACAAAGTACCAGGTGATGTAGGTGACAACAACCGCTCCGATACAAAAATACAGAATCGTGAGCGGGCTGTTTACGTAAGACATGAGCAGACTGTCTGACATGTCCCTGAGAAACGTGGTGGTGCTGGGCCGAATTGTCAGGAAGACAATCAGCATAGCTACGTTAACTCCAATTGTGAGGAGTTGTTTTTTCCAGTCATCTTGGCTGGCGATTATTCGTTTACCAAGAACCCAGAGGGAAAAAACCAGTAAGTAAGCGATAAAAAGATTGATCAGGTCCATTTTGTTCTCCTTGTATTGTTTGCCAATTTTCTAAGATGGAATTTTGGCAATTTTTTTTAGTATTGCATCCTTTTCTTCCTCAAACTTCTCGTTCTCTTCATCAGCTTTTGCTGCCGCCTCTCGTTTTTTTGCATTAATCTCATACAGATTGTTCTCAGCAAAATTTTGGAGAGTTGTTTTGATGTCTTGGTCGGGAACTTTATTCTCCGCATAAACATCTGGCAGAACTACTGCGGCTGGCCCCGACAATCTAACAATTTGTCTAGGACTGTTGGGGTTTTCTGGCATCGATGTGACTGTGTCCACTTTTATCTCGACTGGACTAGGAATAACTATGCCTTTTGCATTACGCCTACTTGTCGTGAAGTTTGAAAAAGCTTCGGGATAGCAGAGCGAGAATTCAAGCACGCCATTTTGTTCGATCCGGAAATTTGTTGGACCAGATTTTCCACCAAGCCAATATTTTTCCGAGTCACCAGGTACGGTGAAACAAAGCACTTCCTTGAGTGACACCTCATCGGAAGCAAGAACCGCTCTTGATAATTTATCGTTTACAACTGAAATCTGTTTTGTAAGCTTGGCTCCCTGGTCATCGAGAGAAATAATCTGTCCCTCGACTACCGGAATCGATTGATTGGCAATCTGCGCATTTCGCAGTTTACCTCGCACCAGAACCAAAACATGTTGCTCTGGAACTTTTTGTTCTTCCTTTTTTGCTAACTTCTTTTCAACATAAGAAAAAGAGTTAGCAAGCCCCGCTTCGATTTTTTTGCCAGCACTTGGAATAATTGCTGACAGGGCAAACCAGGCAATCACGATAATCGTCGGAATGGCGATTAGTGCTGTCTTGGTTTTGTTCGGAGCATATTTGAATCCTGCCACAGAGCTTTTAAACCAAGTAAAAGAAATCTTGGTTCTGACAAACAACAGAAAAATTTTTCCTCGTCCATACAAATAACTCAGTGACACCAAGGCTTTTGGCCAAATGGTTGTACTAAAACTTTTTGTATTTACAGCAGAATTTTTTAACCAGACAACGAGCTTATTCATGTTCTACCTCCGAACTTATGAAACTGATAATAGATTAATGTTTTAGCAGCACTCTATTACCAGTTTCGATTTTTATTTTGGGAGTCTAAGAAAATGACGGACGATTATTTCCAGGGTTTCCCAGAGCGTAATCATAAATCCGCTTACGCCAGCAACACCGGCCACTGACACCTTTTGTTTGACCTGTTCTTTTAGCTCGGCTGGTGTTGCGTAGAGAAACTGAACTATTGCATACGCCAACCAGTTTTTAACACTGAACAGACTGTCGAGCAAGTTGCCCCAGAAACCACCACCCTCGTCAATAACCATACCAGGATTCATGTCGATAAACATGTTCTTAACTTCTTGTGGCATGGCAACCCCATTAAACATTACACTTGTTTCTTCGCCCCCAATTCCTTTGAGTTGGTAAACGATAGACAAGATAATCATGAGTATTGCAAATAGAATCGGAATTTTTGGGTAAGGGTTGTGTGGGTGCTTGCCGGGTTCTTTGGTAACTGGATCAATCGGCTTAGTTAAATCTTCGTAAATATAGACGACTAAGCTGATAATCATGGCCCAACTAACAAAGGTCATGCTGTCTATCAAAGCGAAGCACGCAAGACTTGCGATAATTGGACGCCAGATTCCTCTTTTTCCGTCGCCATCCTTCTTTAAATACATGGCTAGTCCTACAAATAGGCAGGCCGAATATTTTCCGAGGTCACCAGCTAGTTTAGCGAGGAGCATGGCGCTTAAAAAAATGCCAATAGTTCTCACTACATACCAGATGGTTTGACCGCGGTTGTGTTTCCAGTTTGGAAAGTCATTAAAAATTTTACTAGCATCTCCTTGTGGATTTTTCCAAACGGGAACCGTGATCTTGCAAGACTCAGTAATCAGTCCAGCTTCGATAGTGTAATTAATTTCGTCCAATATCGAGGCTTTGCCAATAGTGGCATCTTCAAACTTGAAGTTGCCGACTGAATCAGTTACAATATCACCGCCCTGTCCATTTCCCTTCCACTTAATCGGATAATCAAGTAGAAGTTTTCCGGTCTTGGTTTCCACCTTGCCTGAAATGTTTCCGGTGTATCCATTCGCATTCTGGCAAATAGAACCTTTCACAGTGATTTTGCCAGGACACGGAATGGTAACTTTGCAAGGCTCTGTAACTGCACCAGCAGTAATGGTGTAAACCACCTCTTCATCAATTTGAAATCTTTCGATTTTGTCATCGGTGAAGCTGAATTTACCATTGTTGTCAGTGACACCGTTCCAGAGTTTTCCATTACCGGAACATTCAACTGGACAATTCGGCCGTGGTTCGTTGGCATTTGTTCCCACTCTAATGAAAACAATAGCAGTAAAACCATCTGGATTCTGCAATACTTTACCCTGGCATATCATTTTGTTTGGGGCCGGAAGCTGTATGTCCTTGTCTTCCTCTGCGGCAGATCCAGTAACCTTTGATAAAATGTTAAATTTATTGAGGTTTGGACAGTATTTAATGGTTTTTTGACATTCAAACATACCATTTGTATCCGTGATCCCATCAATCCATTTCTTTCCATTTTTTGTGACAGTGAAAGGTGTGGCTACTTTCGCCTTACCATCTTTTGAATTAATGATAATTTGAATTTTCATTTTGTAACTACTCGGAGAGATGACAATATCTGCTACTTTTAAACGAATTTTATCAGTTGCTTGATTTTGTTTCTTTTTCTGGTTTCCGCCTTGTTGATTGCCTGTATTCGGTGGGGGTGTAGTTGCCATGGTGAATCTCCTTATATCTGATTTTGTTTGATTATTTAGTTGTCAAAGGTCTGTGAAAGCATCTTTGGTTTATTTTGCCCTCATTATTAGTTTATTTTGCTTTAAAATAAGCCTAAATAATAGCAAAACGATACGGTCTGGGTATTTTGATGGTATTATTTACTTTGACTGGTAATTGTAGCACAAAACGTGATAAATGTCAAATATTTGAACAGGTTATTTATTTGCCTTATTGTCGGGTATTTGCTATAATTAATGTAAATAATTATTTAAGGAAATTAATATGTCAATCGAAGAGCCACAAGTATATTCCAAGGAAATGCAAGAGGAAAAAGATCAAGAAATTTTTGATGGAGCCACGGAGGCTGAGGGGGCAAAGAAAGAACAGACAAGAACTCATTTGGATATTTTGGGTGGAAAGGACGTGTTGGCCATAGAAACAAGTAAATTCACGAAAGTGTTTGATGCTTTTAAAATTAATCGGGCCGAGCTAAATCCTTTCACCACGAAGGACGAAAAAGAAGCTAAAAAAAGTGAGGCTAGAGAACAAGTTTCTCAAAAATATATACTGAAAAGAATTGAGGAATTTAGTAAAGGGGGAGAAGCGATACTAGAATTGAAAAAAACTTTGGCGGGTGAGCAGGCGGAAAAGGGCAAAAGGGTAACCGACCTGAAGAAAGATTTGGATACTTACAAAAAGGTAATGGAAGAAACCATAGCTTCGCTCGAAACTGATCATGAATTCAAAAGTGGGACAGGCGATCATCGCAAAAGATTTGAAGAAGAGACGGTGCTAAAGACGGAGCTACTTGAAGAAGAAAAAAATACCAAAACCAAAAATGAAGATGAGATAAATATTAAGGTAGAAGAATTTGAGAGTGGAAAGGAAGTGATGCGGACACCGTTTGCGGAAAAACTAGAAAAAGTGGAAATATCGCTCGAGAAATACAGTAGCTTATATGAATCGGCCAAGCATAGAAGAATGGGTCTTGAGAGTCAGATAAAAAAACACACCGGTTTATTGGCAAAACTAGAAAGCATTAATTCGACGGAGGCTAGTGGCGATATAGGAGCTGAGTTGAAAGAAGCCATTAAAGAAAACGGAGAAAAATTAGAGAGCTTTCAAGAAGCCGAGGCCAAGCTCAAAGAGCGCGTAGAGGTGGTGGGGGCTGAGAAGAAAGTGGTGGAAGGTCATCTTGAAAAAATCGATGCGGTTGGAAAAACACCAGTAGAGATAAAAAAAGAAAAAGAAGTGAAAAGAAGCAATCAGATGGTTGAAAATAGCTTGAAAACGACTTTGGGCGGAGAAGCAAAATACAAGGCCTTTGTTGACACGCTTAGTGATAAGGAAAGTGATAGGCTTGGGGAGTATATGACGCAAGCTAAAGCCGGTGGAGACTCAAAAGCTAGGAGACTTTTTAGCTCAGTAGACTTGAAGGGTATGAATGCGGCTGATTTAAAGTTGGAGTTGTCAAAGCCCCTTGATGATTTTGAAGAAGAGGAATTGGTCTTGGGGAAAGATGAATGGGCGGTGGTGCTTTTTGGAAAAACCATGGGAACAATGGCAGACGGAGAAAGAAAGACACTGCTTGCGGCCATGGATAAGATGCCGAAGAAATTCTTTTCACAAAAACACGATGAAGCCTGGGCCATAAGCTGGTACCAGGAATGTGGTAAGTTAGCAGTTACTAAGGGGAAGGCAAATCTAGAAGCTTTGAAGAAGGACGCCTCCGCAAAAATTGAGAAAAGAAAAAACACTAAATAAATAAAATTATTTTTTATGACAAATGATATTTTAGAAGAAAAAGAAGCGCTTTTAAAAGATATTAAAGCAGAGAATGACAGTGCTGCGCAATTTTTGAAAGATTTAAACGAAAAGATGGAAGAAGCTGACCAAGAATTTGTGACCAATATGCTCGAGAGTGATGAGAAGATACTGGACGCGGTATCGAAATAGAGAAAAGCAAGCAAAATTTCAAAATCCCAATATTCACCTAAATATTGGGATTTTGTTTTGCCTGGTCGCATATTTTTTAAAAACTAGAATAAATGCTATAATTTAGTGGATAGATAAATATTTATTATAATCATATGGATTTAGAAAAAGAATTAACAGAGCCCTCTATCGATCTGCGATCTAGCGATCAATTACGAATTACGAATTACGAATTAGGGGACAAAGAAAAGTCTGAGGTTTCGGGACAAGGGGTGGTTGAATCTCAAGTTTCTGAAATCCGAAACCCAGAATCCGAAGTTGTTATGGAGTCGGCTCAGGTGCCTGAGGGGACTTATAATTTTCCGGCGGGTTTTTTGTGGGGGACTTCGACTTCGGCTTATCAGGTGGAAGGTGGTATTCGAAATGATTGGAGCGAGTGGGAGACTAGTCCCAAGCGGATTGCAAGACTCGAAAAAAAAGGACTTGATAAGAATGATTATATTTGTGGAGCGGGGGTAGATCATTATAATCGTTTTGAAGAAGATTTGAACTTAGCAGCAGGACTAAACAATAATGCGGTGCGGATTGGACTGGAGTGGGCGCGGATTCAGCCCGAGAAGGATACTTGGGACGTGACTGCTATTAATCATTATCGCCAAGTTTTGGATTTGGCGCACGCCAAGGGTATGAAGACGGTAGTAACACTTTGGCACTGGACCAATCCAGTGTGGCTCGCCAAGGAAGGTGGTTGGGAAAATAAAAATGTTAGGAAATATTTTACAGAGTATGTCGAGCTTATTATCAAAGAGCTAGGTGGCGAGATAGATTTTTGGGTGACTTTGAATGAGCCACTCATGCATGTGTACGGCGGTTATTTGCGTGGTTACCATCCACCAGCCAAACATAATATCTATAAAGCGGAAAAGGTTTTTCGTAATTTAGTGAAATGCCATAAGCTAGCCTACGATAAAATTCACAAACACTTCCCCAAGGCCGAAGTTTCAATTACGGCACTGGTTAATCATATTGAGCCAGCGAATAGTTTGAATCCATTGGAGCAAATCATTTCAAAATTATTTCATTATTTTTGGAATAACCGATTTCTAGCCAAGACTAAAAAGTATCTAGATTTTATTGGTCTCGATTATTATTTTCATGATCGGATTGTGTGGTATCCACCCTTTCGTAAAAATAGAAACGAGCGAGTGAACGACAAAGGTTGGGAGATTTATCCGGAAGGAATTTTGGAGGTTTTGCGTTATTTGCAAGAATTTGGCAAGCCAATTTATATTTTGGAAAATGGCACCGCGGATGCGAGCGACCGATATCGCGCGAATTTAATCAGGGAAACTTTGTATTATATTCACGAAGCAATCGCGGAAGGCATAGATGTGCGTGGTTATTTTCATTGGTCGCTCCTAGATAACTTCGAGTGGTCCTACGGCTGGGCCGCCAAGTTTGGCTTGTACGAAGTAGAGCGAACGACCTTTTTGCGGAAGGCGAGACCGAGTGCTGCGGTGTATCGGAAGATTTGTGGGGAGAATAGGGTGGTGATAGAATAGTTGAGATGTTTGAGACCTTTGAGACTTTTGGGATGTTTGGGATATGGTTAAAAACGATAATAATTATGCAATACGAAAAATCATTTAGAAGATTGGTTGTGTGGCAAAGGGGGAAAGAGTTAACAATATTTGTTTATAAAATAACAAAAGATTTTCCACCCGAAGAAAAATTTGCCATGGTATCGCAGATGAGGCGATCAGCATATTCGGTGGTAGCAAACATCGCTGAGGGTAATGCTAAGTCTACACCAAAGGATAGAGTTCACTTTATAAATATTGCAGAGGGTTCTTTGACCGAGCTTGATTGTTTTGCAGAAATTGCCTCAGAACTAGGATATTTGATTAGACCCGACTATGAAAGAATTCTGGAGTTAATAAATAAGTGTTTTTATTTATTAAAAAAATTTAAAGAATCTCAAAATTTTACCTTAAACAGTCCGCAAAAAAATTCTCAAACATCTCAAAAGTCTCAAGAATCACAAAAATCTCAATAAAAATATGTGGCTACTCATTGCAACAATTTCATATTTCATAAACGCCGGTGTCTATGTGGCGGACAAGTTTCTTTTGTCCAAGAAAATTCACTCCTCTATTTCTTATGCTTTTTTTGTAGGCATCTGGAGTATTTTTAATTTTGTTATTTTAATTTTTGATCCTTGGTTGCCGAACTTGCGTGAGTTTGGGCTAGATGTTTCGGCTGGACTTTTGTTTTTGATAACGCTGGTTGTCTGGTACAAAGCGTTGCATCAGTCCGAGGCTACTCGAGTGGTCCCGATTGTGGGTGCTCTGGTCCCGATATTTAGTTTTATGCTCTCGTATATTTTTTTGGGAGAGACCTTGGGTGAGCAACAACTGCTAGCGTTCCTAATCCTTATTTGCGGTGGCGTTCTGATTTCGGTCAAGCATACTCGATTTTATTATTTGAAAGAAGTTGGCGAGAAAGTGAGAAGTATATTTGGAGATGTGTTTGGCGCTTTTCAGGTTGAACTCAGACCCACTAGAAGACTAATTTTTAATTCTACAGCCGCCGCCCTACTATTTGCTTCATACTATGTGCTTATAAAATACATTTATATGAATCAACCTTTTATCGGTTCATTTGTTTGGTCGAGACTTGGAACATTCATTGGTACAATTATTATTTTGTTTGTGCCAGAATGGCGACGTCTCATTATTCTTCATCAGAAAGGACAGAAGTCTCCAAAAAATCTAAGTTTTTTTATCTCGGTGCGTTTGTTAGCTGCCCTGGCTTTTATCATGCTCAATTGGGCGATATCGCTCGGCAATGTTGCTCTCATAAATTCATTACAAGGAGTACAATATTTGTTTTTGATTGGACTGGTATTATTTTTGTCTAGTCGTTTCCCCAAGATTTTGGAAGAAGAATTGGGTGGGGGTGTTTTGGTGCAAAAATTTATTGGCGCCAGCCTGGTTTGCACTGGCCTGTATATGCTACTTATCTAATTATTTTTTTATGATTTATGCTAGCGGAAAAACCACAAGATTAATTTTGATAATTTGTTTGTTTGGATTTTTTTTGTTAACACTTTATTTTTTAAATGAAGTAAAAAAAATAGAAAAAATATATGATAATATTACAGCTCAAAGCCTGAGGGATTAACAAAATAGCCCCTCTTTTTTAGAATTTTCTCTCCTTGCGTATTTTGATATAAAGTGTTAAAACATCTCTACGTTTATGTTTTGAAATTTATGAATATTATTGTATTTTTTTTGATACTCGGTTATTTTGTCTTAAGTATCAGGTCCCAGAAATGGGCCCTGTTGCTACTTTTGACCTGCCTGCCCTTGTATACTATTAGACTTAGTTTTTTGGGAATCCCAGCAACATTATTTGAGGCAATGATTTTGCTTCTGTTTGCCGTTTGGTTCGTGATAAACTTTTCCTCCTTGTTTATAATTTTAAAATTAAAAATAAAAAATTATTTCCAAGGCGTAGAAGTTTCTCGGGACAAGAGATTGAATACTAATGAGCGCTACCCCCTTGATGTCGAGATAATTTTGGTTCTCATTATTTCTTTTATAGCAGTATTTGTTTCAGGAATTACCAATACTGGTCTCGGTATATGGAAGGCTTATTTTTTTGAGCCTATCATGGTCTTTATTCTTATTTTTAATATATTTTTTAAAAACAAGGAGGGGCAAAACGATTTACTCAATTTATTTAAAAAAATAATTTTGCCACTCGGACTCGCAGTGTTTTTTGTTTCAACTTTTGCAATATTTCAAAAAATAAGTGGCTACTATATTCCCAATGAACTTTGGGCGGCGAGCGCCACCAGGCGAGTAACAGCAATCTATGGTTATCCAAATGCAGTCGGCTTGTTTTTGGCGCCCATATTCTTGCTAATGTTTTCGTTTTTGTTAGCTATGCGCAGTAAGTATAGTTGTGAAAGAACGGAGTGTGCCAAATGGAATCCAATCAGTCTAAAATGGTTTTGGCGGATGCCTGTATCGGAAAAATTATTGTTTTCTTTTTTGAAAATTACCTGTTTGACCTCCTTGCTCGCAATCTACTTTGCCAAATCAGAAGGTGCTTTGATTGCGATAGTTGTCGGAGTAATTTTTTTAGCATTTTTCTTTGAGCCATTTAATAAATTTGCAAAAGTTAGAATTCTAGTTGTTGTTTTGTTTTTGATCTTGCTAGCGCTAATATTTTCTATTGCGCCACTTCAGAAAAGTGTTTTGGAAAAAATAAAATTGAATGATTTCTCGGGACAAGTCAGAAAAGCACAGTGGCAAGAGGCTGGTATTATGTTGCGTGACGGTAACTGGTTGCTTGGTGCTGGGCTCGCTGGCTACCAAAATAAAATAGCACCCTATCACCAAAACGGCATATATATAAAAAACGATGATCCAGAATTTGATAGACTAATCAAAGTGGATCCGGCTTATCAAGCGAAGTATTGGCAACCACTGGAAATATTCCTTTACCCGCATAATATATTTTTAAATTTTTGGGTCGAGCTCGGATTGTTTGGCATGCTTCTATTTCTTTGGATAATAATTAAAGCTTTGTATGTTGGGTTTTGTTCTCTCGGCGATGAGACCGTTATGGAAAGACGATTTTTGATACTGGGCACGATGGGAGCGATCTTGGTGATGGCGATACATGGCATCGTAGATGTGCCATATTTTAAAAATGATTTAGCAGTATTATTTTGGGTAGTTATTAGCCTGATCGGCGTACTGCAACTTAAAAGTAATAAAATATGAAAATAGTTTTACAAAAATATATCGCCGATTCGGGTTTCTGTTCTCGTCGCAAGGCGGAGGAGCTTATTCGCAGTGGCGTGGTGAGGGTGAACAATGAGATTGCGACGCTGGGTGCGAGAGTTGACGGTAGTGATGAGGTAGAAATTAGTGGCGAGTCGATTGGCCAGAGACCAGAAAATATTTATATCAAACTTAACAAGCCGGTCGGCTATACTTGCACGAATAAGGGGTTTAAAGATGAACGAAATATTTTTGAGTTGATTGATCTCGCGTCTTGTTTTTCTCTCGAGCAGAGAAATGATATTAGACTTCATGTTGTTGGGCGACTGGATAAAGATAGTCGGGGACTAGTGCTAGTGACCAATGACGGGGAGCTGACACAAGTGATGACGCATCCGAGCTTTGAGCATGAGAAAGAATATCTTGTTTCAATTACGAATTACGAATTACGAATTACGGAAGATTTATTAAAAGATATGAGCTATAAATTTATAGATGGAATTGAGTTGAGCAGTTCGGAAAGTTTGGGGCAAGTAGAGGTGGCGAGAGCGAAGCGTGTTGAGTATTTGGGGGAGGGGAGATTTAAAATTGTTTTGGGAGAGGGCAAGAAACGGCAGATTCGGCGGATGTTTGGGGTTTTTGATTTGGCGGTGGAGGATTTGGTGCGAGTGAAGATTGGGAAAGTAGCGCTTGGGGATTTAGAGGAGGGGAAATGGGAGAGGCTTGATAAAAAAGATATTTTATAATATGATGGAGCGGTGCATGTTTGTGAAAAAAGACCCCATTAATTGAATATGGAGAGGTGTCTCGAGTGGTTGATGGTGCCGCTCTCGCCCCGCCATTCGACGGGGCGCC
>JBBRXK010000005.1:0-18185 GCA_038248465.1 Patescibacteria group bacterium
ATTATTTATTAACATATTATAACATTTTTTATACTTTTTTCCTAATATATTTTATTTTACAATATTTTTTGCGTTTTTCGTGATAAATACGCTCAAGCACCCAAGCACAATTGACATAAATAAATATATTTGTTATATTCATGAGTAATAATATATTTATAAGAAATTAAAGATATTGGCGTGAATATCGTTTTTTGTTTTTACGCTTTAATAAAAATATGGCACATAAAAAAGCGGCGGGTTCCGCAACAAACCTGAAAGACTCTCATAGTAAAAGACTGGGGGTAAAATTATCTGACGGACAGGTAGCCAAGGCCGGATCAATTATAATTCGCCAAAGAGGCACCAAATATCACCCAGGCGAGAACGTAAGACGAGGAAAAGACGATACACTTTTTTCTACTAGCCAGGGTTTTGTAAAATTCACCACAAAAAAATTGATGAAATTTAACAACCAACTCAAAAAAAGTAAAATAGTCAGTGTAGTTATCAACAAACAATAGAAAAAAACAAAATAATTTCCGATAGTCTACAAGATAACAAGATTAATAAAAAAACCGCAATGGCGGTTTTTTTATTGTTTAAGCTTTTTAACCTAACCAGACAAAAGCATTAGCTTTATTATATCATTTCTTTATTGTAAAATTATCTTAAGCCTCTTTCTTATGTATAAAGCCGACATTTCCTATGCCGGCTTTTATTTCAAATTGGCTTTAATTCTCCACAAAAATAAACATGTGGTCTTCTAATAGAGAACTTCAGTCTTTTGAGTCCTGTTAATATTTCATTACCAATATATAGGACGTCTTTAGGAGGTATTAGTTCTTTGTAATAATAAACATAAGCTAAATCAATTTTTCTGCGAGCGATGACAATTCCGCCCTTTCTTTTCCATTTTATTACATCGTCGTGTCTACTTGTTAGAAAATTATTCCAATTCCCCTCAGGCTCCAATACTAACAAATCTTGCTTTTTCATGTCTCCCCTCCGTTGGAAATTTTTAATTATATTTTACCACCCCCCATTTAAAAAATAACAATGTTTATTTTTTAGCAAAAATTAAGCCTCTTGTCAGGCTTGCTTTTTTTGTAATTTCAGACATACTTTTATAAATTCAACAAACAATGGGTGCGGATCTAGCGGCCGAGAAATATACTCGGGGTGAAACTGTGTGCCGATAAAAAAGGGGTGATTAGCTATTTCGATTGCTTCAACAATCTTGCCATCGGGCGAAGTACCAGCGATCACAAGTCCTTTTTTTTCAAACTCTTCAATATAGGCATTATTAAACTCATAACGATGACGATGTCTTTCGGAAATTGTCATCGTAGAGCCAAATTTCTTCTGGTAAGCTTTGGCCAAATGGGTGCCTTTCGTAATTTTACATGGCCATCCACCCAATCGTATCGTGCCACCGTATTGTTTTTTGGCGAGTAGCTCTTTTTGACCTGGCATGATATGGATAACGGGAAATTTTGTTTTTGGATCAACCTCTTCCGAATTTGCCCCCTCCATCTTGCAAACATTTCTCGCAAATTCGATTACCGCCATTTGCATTCCATAGCATAATCCAAAATATGGTTTATTGTTTCTTCGACAATATTCAATGGTTTTTATTTTACCCTCGGCGCCCCTCGATCCCCAGCCTTGAGGGACGATAATTCCATCATATTTTGATAATTCTTTTGTGCCATTTTTTTCTATGTCCTCGGTGTTGACCCAGTGTAAGCTTGGAATCGCGGCGTTACTTATACAACCATGTTTCAACGCCTCGATAACAGAAATATATGAATCGCTGAGGCAAAAATCACCTGTCGTAAAATATTTTCCGACAATACCAATATTTACCACTTTTTTAGCTCGTTTTGTTTTTTCGACCATTTCTTTCCACTCATGCAAATCCCTCTTTCTGGGCTTCAAATTAAATTTTTGTAATATTCTATTGCCAAGATTATCTTTTTCAAAATTGATTGGTACATCATAAATAGAATCAATGTCGGGGGCAGCGATAACGTCCTCTTGTTTGATATTGCAGTTAATTGCGATTTTTTTACGACGGGGATTATCTATTGATACGCGCGATCTGGCCACAATAAAATCAGGCTGGATACCTGCTCCGTTTAATGTTCTGATCGCGTATTGCGTCGGCTTGGTTTTCATTTCTCCAACTTTGCTAGGAATTGGTAGATAGGTAACCATCACAAATAATACATCTTCTGGATTATACAATTTCATCATGCGGGCTGCTTCCAAAAATAGTAAATTTTGATATTCACCCACCGTGCCGCCAATTTCAATTATCATAATTTCTGCCTTTGTCTTTTGCACAGCCTTTTTGATTCTGTCCCTGATTTCCATCGGAATATGCGGAACAACTTCCACACATTTTCCGCTGTACTCTAAATTTCTCTCCTTTTGAATAACAGTTTGATACACGCGACCGGTGGTCATGTAGTTTTCCCTGTAAATATTTTTGTTCAAAAATCTTTCGTAATTTCCAATATCTTGATCTGTTTCATCACCATCTTCCGTAACAAATACCTCTCCATGCTCGATTGGATTCATGGTGCCGGCGTCAACATTTATATAAGGATCTACTTTGGTTGCGCTGACATTGTAACCCTTTGATTGCAATATGCGCCCAATAGACGAAGTGGTCACGCCCTTGCCGACACCAGACATAACACCACCAACTACAAAAATATATTTTGTATTTTTTAGTTTTTTCTTTTTTTTCTTTTTTTTAATCATAGGGATGCTATTTTATTAATTTAAAAAATTGTTATTGGTCCAACTCGTTGGTAGTGGATGCCGTTTCTGCATTTTTCACTTTTATCAAATCTTTTTTCATGCCGTTTTTTATAAGCTCTATTGCGGCATCTTTTTGAGGGTCAAGATCTGCTTTGAAATCCTCTATTGTAAATGGAACAACTAGATCTGGCTCTATTCCCTCTTCATTAATGCTTCTTCCATTGGGGGTCAGCCATTTTGCTATCGTCACCTTGAGCGATGATCCGTCATCAAAATTCACCACTGTTTGTACTGATCCTTTCCCAAAAGATTTTTCGCCGAGAATTAATGCTTTTTTGTGATCCTGCAACGCGCCCGAAACTATTTCCGATGCTGATGCTGATCCTTTATTTATCAATACTACCGTCGGCACATCTTTTAGTCTGGCTCTACCTCTAGATAGGTGCTCGTTTTTTTTATTTTTGTCGGCAAATTGCTCAATAACAATTTTTCCATTTTCCACCCACTCACTAGCCATTTCAATAGCAGACTCCAAATATCCGCCTGGGTCATTTCTCAAGTCAAGGATAATGCCCTTGGCATTTTTATCCAATGCCTCACGAACAGCATTAGAAAACAAAACATCAGTATCATTGTTAAAACTACTTACCTTAATGAGTAGAATGTCGCCAGTTAGCATTTCCGTTTTAACACTTTTAACTATTATTTGGCCTCTTTTGACTTTTATTTCAAGTAAATTTTTTTCTCCTTCTCTCGCAATAGAGAGCGTAACTTCTGTGTCTTTTTTTCCACGTATTTTTGAAACCGCGTCATCGATGGTGATACCAGATGTAGAGGTTCCATTGATGGCAAAAACTTTATCCCCAGATTTTATTCCGGCTTTTTCGGCAGGCATATCTGGAAGTGGCGCGATAATTGTAAGTATATCATCCTTTATTCCAATTTCTGCACCAATACCTTCAAATGTTCCTGCAAGATCATCACTGAATTCCTCAGCAACAACTGGCTCCATAAAAACAGTATACGGGTCTTGGACAGAGGCAACCATCCCCTTCAAAGCGCCATAAAATAGTTGCTTATCGTTGATTTGGTCGGAACCTATATATTTTTCTTTCAATTCATCCCAGGTCTGCCAAAATAAGGCAAAATCAACATCACTACTTAGCGTTTTTTGGGCAGGAGTATATTTATCAAGCAATGCGCCAACATATTTGGTTTCTTTTTTTGCCAAATCATCAATGTACTTATTCTTTCCCACACTATACATTCCGCTGCCAAAGCTGATAGCAAGTAAAACTATTATTATTGATGCGTAGAGGAATTTTCTTCCACCATGATTCTTGGCCTCATTATTTTCGATCGTTTTAGTAGTCATAAAAACTTTTTAAATGTTAAAAATTGCACGCTTTTACAGCAACGCAATCTTTTATTATATTAGCACATTTAGCATTTGCTTGCCAAGAGAAGTTATTTTTAAAAAAACTTGAATTTATTCATAAATAAGATATACTAAAAATAGCTGAAAAAAAACATCCTTGATTAATTAAGATTATTAACTCTATGTCAAAATTTATAATAAACGGTCCTTCTCAATTAAAGGGCCAAATTGATGTAAAGGGCGCAAAAAATGCTGCCCTAAAAATAATTCCCGCTGCGATACTCTCAGATGATGAATTACAAATCGAGAATCTTCCCGATATTGAAGATACACAAAAAGCCCTGGATCTCTTAGCTTCATTGGGCGCAAATATAAAAAGAGACGGTGACATTGTAAAAATCAATTGTAAAAATATTACATCACCAAATTTAAACTCTGACTTAGCGAACAAATTTCGCGCATCAATAATGTTTGTTGGACCACTATTATCTAGATTTGGGCAAGTTTCATTTCCGCACCCAGGTGGTTGTGTTATTGGCGCGGGCGGACGTCCAATAGATTTGTTTATTGAAGGGTTTGAGGCATTTGGCGCAGAAATAAAAATCAGTAATGGCTTATATAATATATCAGCAAAAAGGCTAATAGCTTGTCGTCATTTTTTTCCGATAATTAGCGTAACCGCGACAGAAACTTTTATGATGAGCGCAGTCTTGGCGGACGGAACAACTGCATTGAACAACTGTGCCATGGAACCAGAAATACTTGCTCTTGCTGATTATTTAAATAAATGTGGTGCCAAAATTGCGGGCGCAGGTACACCAATCATGATTATTGAAGGAGTAGAAAAAATAAGCGCTGCTACTTTTAATATAATACCTGACCGAATTGAGACTGGCTCCTTTGCCATCATGGCAGTCGCCACAGGATCGGAACTAAGAATTAATAAATGTTGTCCAGAGCACATCATGGCGCTTCTGAAAGCCTTTGATAAAATGGGTGTGCAATATACTATTGACGGCGATTCACTCACGATTCATAAATCCGAAAAAATACGGGCCCATAGCATCAAAACCCATGAGTATCCAGGATTTCCTACAGATTTGCAATCCCCCTTTACTGTACTAATGACCCAAGCTGAGGGTAGCTCCTTAATCCATGAAACCATCTATGACCGACGCTTGTTATTTGTGGACATGCTTTCGCAAATGGGCGCCGACATAGTAATGTGTGACCCGCATCGCGTAGTGATCAACGGCCCCAAACAACTTTATGGGAAAAAACTTACCACGCCTGATCTTCGCGCTGGCATAGCTATGGTGATAGCTGCAATGGTGGCAGAAGGAAAAACTGAAATTGAAAATATTTATCAAATTGACAGAGGCTACGAAAATATTGACATTCGATTAGCCTCCATTGGTGTTGACATCACTAGAGTAGAATAATAATAACATTGATGCCCAAAAGGCAAAACAGTAGTCCAGAATATATATATTTCTTGACCATCTATTACTAATAAAAACAAAATATGTTGCTAAGCACTAGACGTATTCTTTACTTTTCTTTTATATTCGCTTTTATTTTGATAACTCCCATACTAATTCTTTACTCTCTTGGCTATAATTTAAACTCGGGATTCAAATTACAAAAATCTGGTATCCTTATTATTGAGACTGAACCAAAGGGTGCTACTGTCATTTTTGGTGATAAAAAAATAGATAATTTTTGGAGCAAAATATTTACTAAAAATCAAAATAACCTCCAAACCCCCGCAAAATTAAAAAATATCCAAGCCGGCGAATACGAAGTCAGTCTCACCTTGAAAGGATATTGGCCTTGGACAAAAAAACTGATTATTAAAGCAGGTGAAACTACTTTTGCAAACAAAATATTTTTATTTAGAAATAATTTGCCGACTTTCATTGATACACTGCCGAATGAAGATATAAGCTTTTCCGCCAATAAAAAATATTTAGTAGACATATCATCTTCTAGCGCTCAGTTAATAAAAGTAGATAACGACAAAAACGAAACTTCATCTGTAAAAATCGCCACAAGCTCAAATATTGGAAACAACATAATTCGATGGTCAGGCGATCAAAAAAAAGTAATTTACGGTTTTAGTTTATTTTTCATTGATGACTGGACAAAATATATAGACCTTAGCAAGCTACTTGGGGGTGATTTTTCAAAATATTCTTGGGGTGATGATAGCAGTATTCTCTATACAGATAATAAAAAAATATTTTCATTTGATATTTACAATAATTCCAATCAAGAAATATTAGAACTAGAAAACACGACAACTATGTTAGCAAAAAATAATCTTATCTTTGCCGTGCAAAAGTCAGAGACAGAAAGCAATTTACTGGCCTGGAACAAAAACGATAAACAATCAAAAGTATTATTAAAATTACCATATTCTCACTACGAGCTATTAGATAATGAGAACAAATACGTAGACTTGTATGATAGTATCAACAATATCTTATATATCGTTGACCCAAGTTCTGATTTGAGACCACTAAAAGAGACTATCCATTCCTGTAATAAATTCCAATGGGTTTCAAATTCAAAAATATTATATACCTCCGGTTTCGAGATATGGCTAGCCGATTTAGATACATCGGAAAATAAACTTCTTACTCGCTTAAGTGATCGAATTACTAATATGGCTTGGCATCCCAGTGAAAATTACATTATATTCTCAACTGAAAAAAATATATACATTCTGGAACTAGACACAAGAGAAAAAAACACTATAACTAAAATCGCTGATTTTAGCTTTGTAAAAGACATGCTTCTCGACAAAAATGGAGAAAAACTATATATAATAGACAGTAAAAACAATGAAAATAATCTGTACAAAATGTTTATACAGTAGTTTTTAACATCTGTGACATGACTAATTATTTAATCAATGCCCTTTTTTATTGCAAAATATTTTTGAAGCAATTTTCACAAAAACTAGAATTAATTTCTTAGCCTATAAAAAAAATCGATCTAATGGATAGGGTCGATTTTTTTGTCCTTGATAAATTTTACTAATTTATGTAGTGGATTAGAAGTTGTTTTCTTTCAAAAAAGTGATCAAATCGTCTCTAATATCATCTCTATCCATAGCGTATTTTAGAGTTGCCTTGATATGGTTTAGCGGGTCGCCGGTGGTCAACCATTCACCGTCCTCCACTTTTTTTGCATAAAAATGTTTTCCTCTATCGATGTATTGCTTGATCGCATCCACTAGCCAAAGTTCATTCCCCTTCCCCAACTTCGTTTCTTTCAACAATTCAATAATATCATTGTTCAAAATCATGCGCCCGAAGCTAGCAAGATTCGATGGCGCTTCTTCGATTTCCGGTTTCTCAATGATATTTTTAATTTGCATCGTGTTATCAAAAAATTCTACAATACCATATCTATTCACTTGATCTCTGGGTATTTCTTGCACACCAATGAGAGGGCATCCGTGCATTTCATAATCATCAATCATTTGTTTGGCAAAAGATATTTTTGATTTTACCAAATCATCACCAAAACACATTATAAAATCTTCATTTTGTACCAAGCTGGCAGCGCTCAACAGTGGCGTGCCGTTGCCATAGGGCCCCTTTTGTCTCACATAAACAAAATTTGCCATCTCAGCAATTCTTCTAACCTCCTTCAATCTTTTGTCCTTTCCTGTTCTCTCAAGCTCTATTTCCAAGGCATATGAGTGATCAAAATGATCCTCCAGGGTTTTTTTGTCATACTTAGTTACCAAAATAATATCCTCGATTCCTGCCTCAACCAACTCCTCTACCACCAACTGAATAATTGGCTTATCAATGATCGGAAGCATCTCTTTTGGCATTGATTTGGTGGCCGGTAAAAATCTTGTACCTGAGCCAGCCACGGCAACAATTGCTTTTTTTATTTTTTTCATAAATTTATCTATTTATTATTTTTATTTCCGCTCCATTTTAACATATACTTAAACCACGAAATTATATGTCTTCGTGTTGCGGTGTTTGTAAAAAAATTATACCATTCAGACTGTGCACTATGTCGATTGTGATTATGAATTATTTCGACGTATGGGTAGTAGACTACTTGCCATTTTTTTTCCCAAAATCTTCTACAAAAATCCGTATCCTCAAAGTATATAAAAAATCTTTCATCGAACATACCAATTTCCTCTATCGCTCTCGCCCTAATAAACAAGAAAGAGCCAAGCAGCCAATCAACCGGTTTTTCCGAATTATGGTCGAACTCCTTCATTAAATATTTATCAAGTTCGTTTTGGGCAAAACGGAATTTCCCCAAAGGGGTTCTTCGGAATATCGGTGTTAACAAGTTCGGCCAACGGTAACAAGAATTTTGGATAGATTTATCAGGGTTCAATTGTCTTGGTCCAACTACGCCAACCTCTTTGTTGTTTTCCATGTACTGAAATAATAACCTAAAAGTATCTTTAAAAGCGATGGTGTCCGGATTCATTATTACCACATAATCCCCCTTTGCTCTTTTGATACCGACATTGTTTCCGGCGCCCATCCCCACGTTCACATCATTTCTGATAAATACTACTTGCGGATATTGCCAAGCTAGTATTTCACCAATTTTATCATCTGAATTATTATCAACAACTATAATTTCATATTGCAAAAGCTTGTCTTCCAAAGCAAAATCAGCTTCAATTATTGATTTTACACAACTCATAACAAAGCCCTTGCTTTTGTAATTTAAAATAACAATACTTATGTTCATATATAAAAGTTTAATTATTTGCCAGCTTACCAAAAAATAATTTTTTTTACAATACCAAAATACAGATTAAAAATTGGGTTAATAAATTTTAGTTTCCAGTCATCTATTTCTTGATACCAAATTTCGCCACTAAACATTAGTAAAATTTCAGAGTCCTTTTTTACACGTATGCTATTTATAAAATTTCTTTCTCTAAAAATATAGTGCCAGGTCTGGGGCGAAAGAAAAAATAACCAAACTCGAACTTTTTCCTTTAGCCAGCCCGATTTTATTGAAAAAAATATTAACCCAAGCTCCATGACAAAAAAAGCGGGAAAAATTAGAATAAATGTGGCAATTTTGTAGCATTTCAAAATTTCAATAATTCTATTTCTATCCATATAATAATACTGTTGGATGGACTTGGCAAATTCATACTTGTGATACATGAGAGCGTCAGGGGCAATTATATTTTCAAAACCGGCTAGCCACGCTTTCCACCCCAAATCCTGATCCTCGTTATACATATGTAGCTTTTCGTCAAATAGCCCGATCTTTTTTAAATTACTCGCTCGAATTAGCACGCCAGCTCCTGAAAAATACATTATTTTTTTTCTTACACCATCTTTCAGATCATCCCATTTTTTATTATAGCCATAACAATAGCCAAAACCGAGAAAATGCGTACTATTGCCCAGACTGTTAATTAGAGTCTTATCTTGCCACAACATAATTCTTGGTTGAACAAAACAGGCATTTTGTTCCACATCGGCTACCTTCACAAGATTTAATAAACACGAAGGGTCCATAACCGTATCCATATTTACCAAAAATATGTATTCGAAATTTTGTGACAGTGCTAGCTTTATAGAATCATTGCAACCTTTGGCGAAACCATCATTCCCGGAATTCAAAACTAGCTCTGCTTCTGGGGCTAATTCTCTAAGTAGTCTGAAACTTTCCGGACTAGTCTCGTTGTCGGTGATAAAATATTTTATTTCACCTAAATAATCTTGCGTCCTTAAACTTGCCATACAATCATGCAAATATTTTTGGGCATAATCACGATAATTTGGAGAAATCACAACTGCTATTTTTTTCATATTTGCAAATCTTAGGTTTTGGCCTTGCTTCGAATTTTAAAAATGTCAACAAAGCTCGCAACACCAAGCATCGGTAGCCATAAAATATATAAGATGCTATAAGCAATAAATCCGTGCCATTTTAAGAAATATTTCAACATGGAATCGCGAAAATATTTTTGCGTCTGAAATCTTTGGACTTGCCCGAAGCTTTGACCAACGAGATCAACACATCGCGCGTCTCGAGTATACCAGACCTCGCCGCCAAGTCGATTTACTTGCTGACACAAATCCACCTCCTCAAACCACAGAAAATATCGCTCATCAAGAAGAGGTAGAGACCGGAAATTTTTCATGTTTAACATAAAAAATCCGCCACGTACCGAATCCACTTTTGCCGCTTTTGCATAATCAAATTCAGCACGAAGATAGCCGTCCAAGACACTCGGAAAAAGATGTGGAATTTTTAGAACGATCAAAGATTGATCCCACAAAGTTGGAAAACGACGCACGTGTCTGATGGTCTCGTCGTTATTTCCTAGTAAATGGCACCCCGCTATCCAAGCATTTTCATTTGTCATCATCCAGCCGATCATATTGCGCAAGGTGTCGGGCAGCAACTTCATGTCTGGATTCAGTAGTAACACAAATTCGCTTTTGAGCTCACGCATGGCTTGATTATTTGCCTTGGCAAACCCAAGATTCTGGCTGTTTCGTATCAATTTAACCTGCGGAAAATCTTTTGCTACCATCTCAGCACTTTCGTCAGCAGAATTATTGTCCACTACAACAACTTCAAAACTAAAATCAACTAAGCTGGCGTAGATTGATTTTAAATTTTCGCGTAATTTTTCTTTTACATTCCATGAAATAATGATAATTGAAAGCTTCATTTGGTTTTTTGTTTTATGATTCCTTTTAGCCTGGGAAGTTCTCGCAATAAATATGGCTCAAAGATTATCGCAAATAATAATATTTTAATTTGATAATAGATAATAGAAAGTTTCGCGCCTAGACCCAAAGTCGACCAATGTTTACATAATATTATTTGCTGATTGATAAAAGACCAACGTCTAACATTTTTACTTTTGTTTTTTCTATTCAAAAAAATTTGTTTGAGCGATTGGCCAGTGGACTTGGCTGTTCGATCATGATAAATGACAGCATTCTCAAGACACTTTGACTTGAAATCGGCCAGTGACAAACGATAATCCAAATCACAATCTTCTTTGTACATAAACATTCTGTTGTCAAAATATCCATGCTCATCTTTAATTCTTGCCAAGGCACTCATCCTAAATAATCCCGCTGCTCCTGAAGGACCCAAAATACTATAATTTGTTTGCAAGTCGCCATCAAGATCGCCCTGACAATAATCAATAAATCGAAGGGGCTCGTACATCACAATACCACGTGTATCAATGATATTGGTTTTTATCTTATTTTTATAATCCCAGGATAAAATTTTTGGACAAACTGATCCAAGTGCGTTGTCTGTGTCAAGCGCCAAAACAAGTTTTTCAAGGACATCGCTATTGCAAATTATATCAGGATTTATTACCAAAAAATATTTGCTGCCATGTAGACTGGCCTCCTCAATCAAATAATTATAAGCACGAGCAAATCCAAAATTCCCGCCCATCCATTTATATTTGATATCAGGAAATTTTTCTGTAATATATTTTCTACATTCATTTTCCTCACCTTCACTATTGTCGGCAACCACAATCTCAAAATTTGTAAATGTTTGCGCCTTCAGGCTTGCTAAAAAATACGGCAAATATTTTGCCGTATTATAGGTAATAAAACCAATACTTACTTTGCTTTGTATTTCATTCATAACTCTCATCTTGACTTGACTAAAATAATTATAATCTTTTTTTGGCTAATATCTTGAGTTCAGCGTTGAATTCGCTGATAGCTAAGTCAATCAATGGATCAAAATTTTTGTAAATCTGCTTTTCTTTAACAATATTTCCAGCCTCAATTAATGTATCGAATGTACCCGCATCCAACCAAGCGCCATCGAACATCGATACTTCGAGTTCGTTTTTGGCCAAATACCAATTGTGTAGCTCTGTTACTTCTTTTTCTCCTCGTTCACTCGGTTGCACTGATTTAGCCGCTTCGACAACACGCTTATCGTATACGTAGAGACCGGTAATTGCATAATCGCTTATCCACTCTTGTGGTTTTTCTTCAATTTTGACAGCACGCATTTCTTCGTCAAATTGCACTACGCCAAATCTTTCTGGGTCAGTTACCTTTTTTGCAAAAACTAAAGCACCTGATTTAAAATTCTTGATCTGCTCGCTAAAATCATCTTCAAAAATATTGTCACCAAGGATCATGGTCACCGAGTCATCATCAATAAAATCTTCTCCCATGATAAATGCATCCGCTAAACCGCGTGGGACTTTCTGAACCTTGAATTCGAGCTTAATATCAGTTTTATCAAATATTGAACCAAGTAAGTTTAGATATTGCCCTGAGTGATCTGGCGAAACTATAATTAAAATATCCTTGATACCAGCTTTTACCAAAAGATTAAGTGGATAAAAAATCATTTGCCGATCATAAACTGGCAATAATTGTTTACTTGTTGTCGCCGTGAGCGGAAAAAGACGCGTTGCTGTTCCTCCTGATAATATTATACCTTTCATAATATTTATTTTAAATTAATTATTTCGATTGCAAATATTCTTTTAGTGCTTCCTGATATTTTCTTAATGGTGCTAGTTTGGTATTTTTTAAAACAGAATAACTTGGTCTTTTGGCTGGTCTTGGAAACGCATCTTGAGAAACCGGCATAAGTCTAATCCCACTTTTCAATAATCTAAATAAGACGCTAGCCCCCGCAAACCAAGTTGCTTCGCCTTCATTTACAATATGATAAATACCGTATTCTTTTTCTGACTCAATCAGTTTTAGTGTATTTTCTGCCAAATCGGGTGTATAGGTAAAACAACTTGTTTCGGAGTCAATCACCTGTAGTTCGTTTCTGTTTCTACTGAGCTCGAGCATGTTATCAAAAAAACTTGCTTTGGCAAATTCGGAAAGACCTTTTGGTCCAAAGAGTTTCGATGTCCTGATCAAATAAAATTTTAAGCCATCTTTTGCTCTTTGTAGTATTTCCAACTCTCCCAAATATTTTGTCTCTGAATAACGACTGTTCGTTTTTGGCAAATCATTTTCACTAAATCCGCCCTGTTTTTGAATTTGTTCTAGAGCGCTTCCGTCGTAGCCACCAAATACATAATCACTTGAATAATGAACAAGTGTGGCATTTATTTTTATCGAAATTTTTGCTAGCACCTTGGGCATTTCAATATTTAATAATTTAGCTACTACAAATTCTTGATCTTCCTCGCATTTATCAACGGCATTAAAGGCCATTGTATTTATAATAACAGTGGGCTTCAAATCCTCAATTTTTTCTGCAAGCAAATTCAAATTATGAAGATCAATATCATAGTTTTCCAAACATACTAAGTCAACTTTGTCTAGCAACAAATTGTGCAAAATGGATCCTAGATTTCCATTTGCCCCCAATAATAAAATTTTCATAAATAGTGTCTTATTAACTGTTCCCGTAATGTCGGTCATAGTATTCTTGATATTCGCCTGACTTTATTTTTCCCCACCAATCTTTATTGGCGATGTACCATTCAATAGTTTGCGCTAATCCATCTGTAAAATTTATCTCAGGCTGATAGCCTAGTTCTTTTTTTGCTTTACTAAAATCAATAGCATAGCGCTGATCATGCCCTGGTCTATCATTAATATAAATAATTTCGTTTGCCGTGAGCTTCATATATTCCAAAATCATTTTTGCAGTTTGCTTATTTGTCATTTCGTTGTTGCCCCCCAGACAATAGGTTTCTCCCGCTTTGCCTCGCTTGATAATCAAATCAATTCCACGGTTGTGGTCATCAACATGAATCCAGTCACGAATATTTTCACCATCTCCGTAAATTGGTATTTTTTTTCTTTCAGCTAAATTAGTGATAAATAGTGGTATTAGTTTTTCAGGGAATTGATATGGTCCGTAATTATTGGAACAATTGGAAATTGTTATTGGTAATTTGAAGGTATGAAAATAAGCCCTGACCAAATGATCACTCGCGGCTTTGGATGCGCTGTAAGGACTGCGCGGATCATAGGCTGAATTTTCATTGAACTTCGTGTCGCCCAATTCAAGAGAGCCAAAAACCTCATCGGTCGAAACATGATGAAATTTTTTCAAATTGTGTTTACGGGCTGCGTCCAATAAAATTCTTGTGCCCTCTACATTGGTATGAATAAAATCTGTCGAATCTTCTATAGATCTATCAACATGTGATTCCGCGGCAAAATTTACCAACACGTCAACGTCTTTTATTATCTGGTTGACCAAATCCGCATCGCAAATACTTCCTTTGATAAACTGATATTTTTTATTGTTCTCGACATCTTTTAGGGTTGCCAAATTTCCGGCATAGGTTAATTTGTCCAAATTAACAATACTATCCTCAGGATATTTATTTAACCAATATTTTATAAAATTTGCGCCGATAAAACCAGCGCCACCTGTCACTAATAATTTCATATTTATTCTATTTTATTTCTAATTTTGGCTTGGGTCTCACTCGCTTCTCCGTCGCCGTAGCTTCCTTGTGGCCACAAAGCCAGTCCATCTTTTTCGTTTCTGGGTATTATGTGCACATGCATATGTGGAATTATTTGCCCAGCTACTGGATCATTGTTTACACAAGTATTGTAGCCGGGAATAGCAAGTCCTATTTTCAGTGCATAGCCAATTTTTTTTACGGCATTAAATAGTTTTTCCAGATCATTTTTTTCAATTTCTTCGTAATTGGCAACGTGTTTTTTGGGAACAACCAAGGTGTGTCCGTAATTTACTGGTGCGATATCCAAAAATGCCAATACAAAATCATCCTCGTAAATTTTGTAGCTAGGTATTTCTCCTAATATTATTTTGCAAAAAATACAATCCGACATAATACCCAAATTTAATTATGATTATAGAGCTTTTTTTAGATTCTTCAAAAATTCCTCCGCCTCTCCCTCACTGTAACCACTTTGGGGCCATCGCTCTAGACCATCACCTTCAGCTCGTGGCACCAAATGAAAATGGGCGTGGGGCACATGTTGATTGGCTGCACTTTTGTTATCAAGAAAGACACTGTATCCCTTTACGCCCAATCCATCCATGACTGCTTTTCCGATTTTTTTTACGGCCAATGCTAGTGCAGTCATCTCCGCATCACTCAAATCTTCCAAATCGGCTACGTGTTTCTTTGGGACGATAATGGTGTGACCCGGACTAATGGGCAAAATGTCAAAAAAAGCCATAACCTGATCGTCCTCATATACTTGGTAGCTGGGGATATCTCCTGCTACAATTTTACAAAAAATGCAATCCATATTTTTATAATTTATCGAATAATTAATCGATAATATTTTATTTAATTAATTTTGTAAGGCGATTTGGGATCTTGTTCCCACCTAATCTCATCAATTTCTGCGTCTTGTTTGTTTTTTCCCTTATAGAGTTTATCAGGAAGATTGATGCACATAGCGCTCTCCTTCGAAATGCATTTATATCCATGCACTACGCCAGGTGGCACTATCACCATCGTCGGATTATTTTCACCCAATTCGATTGTTAGACTTTGTTCTTTGGTAGACGAGTCTTCACGTCTATCCCAAAGATAGAGCTCGAATGTCCCTGGCCCTGGAAATATAAAACAATCAGACTGATATACATGTTCATGTGGTCCACGAACTACGCCCGACTTTGTGACAGAGATGTAGCTCATAACAGGCTGATAATCATCGTCATCTTCACGGAAAATCTCCATCAACCAGCCACGCTCATCAATATTTTTGTTCAATTTTTTAATTATTACACCATTTATCATATTTTGTTTGTGTGCTAAACATTTTTAATTAATTTTTATTTTTTTATGTTTTAATTCCCAAGATTTTTGAACATCGGCATGCCAGTATCGGGGCTAGTCGGCACATAGATTGTTCCCTGTCTGTCTTTCAAATTACTGACATAAAGATAATATAAATAATTTGTCGACAAGCTTTCATTTATAATTTTTTGCGCATCGCGCTGCCCCTGTGCTTCTATCACCTTGCGCTCTTTTTCTTTGCTTTCTTTTTGTAAAATAAAATCGTATTTTTGTGCCTCTTGTTCTGCTTGTAATTTTTCCTGAATTGCCTGAGAGAGGTTTACTGGTAATGCCACATTTCGAAGTAACACATCATCAATAATAATACCTCGGTCTTGCAAGGCTTTTGTTAGTGATTCTTTTATTTTCGCTGATGCTTCTTGCCTTTTTTCTGAGTAGATATCTTTTGCTTCATAGCCAGCAATCACATCACGTATTGATGTACGAATCGATGGCCGGATAATTTTTTCATCAATATCTTCTTTGATCCCTACTGTTTGATAAATATCCGAAGCCTTGTTCTCATCTATGCGATACAGCACAGTCATATCCAAATCCACGCTTAGTCCTTCTTTGGTTAGCGAGGTAATCGCATCTGCCCCAACTTTCCTCCCTTCTTCCTGGGTTATGCTCATGGTATACTCCTCAGTTCTTATACTCATCTTGATTACTTTGGCTAGCGGAATCACCAGATGAAAACCAGATTTTAGCTCATCATCTTTGACCTGCCCAAACAAAGAGTATACTCCCGTTTGACCTGCATCGACAATTACGATAGAGGCAAAAAATAGCCAGACAAGCAGTATGGCCAAAAAGCCAAAGATAAAAGTATTCCTAATTTTTTTTAAAGCGCCTATTGAATTTAAATCTATTGAATCTGCCATATTTTTTTCTTTATTTATAAATAAGTTATTAAAATACCCAAAAGCTAAATACACTAATACTGGCACCAAGATCAAAATGAAAAATTTTCCACCCAATTGTGGTGCTATGAAAATTAGCAATATTATCAATAATGGTAAGTTTTTAAGTAATTTTTCTTTCATTTAAAATTTTTTTACAAGCCACTACCTTTTATCCACTAGAATTAATATACCAGTAATTAGCCAAATAATCAATATCAAATTTATATTAATATATGCCAGCACTAATCTGGGCCAAGCAAGCTCAAATGAAACAAAAACAAATAGCGCAAAAGTCAAAACGTAAAATATTTCGTATTTCAAAATATTAAAAAATTTATACATATATGTGAATTATTTCAATTTGCCTTTGATTAAATTAATTAAATTTTTGCCCTCTAGGGCAATATCAATTTTTTTTATTTCCAAATAATTATCAGACGCCTTGTCCAGAACCAGCCCAGGAATAGAAACAATAAAGCTATATGTTCTATTTTCTCGATAAGCTTTTGTTAGATCAACTTCTATTTCAGCATATTTCCAGCCATCAATATCATCTGGCAATTTATAATTTGCCAGCAGATAACTTATTGTGGTGCTTGCCATATCCATGTTTGTATCGAATTTTTTATAACTCGGGTTAAGCAGGCTATCATTATTAAAAGCAAAAACACCATTGCCCGAAATTGTTACATCATTTTTTTTCAAACGAATTAAATGATAATTTGTATCAATATTCTTTTGCGGAAATTTATATGAAATCTGCTTAAATGTAGCGTTCAAGTCGAAAGTGGTTTTGTCAACTTCGATATTTTGCAAACTTTGCGGATTTGTGGTAATTGCTTCGATTGTATCGCTATCAGTAATTAGTTCTGTATTCTGGGAATTGTCATCGGCAAAACGAATCTTATTTGCAAATGACAATATTTTTTGCTTTGTATTTATTTGCGTTGTAACGATATCATCGTTTACACGTAACTCAATCTTGTAAACTCCTTCTGGTAAATTTGGCACCAGCAATGAAAGTTTTCGATCAAGACTCACCCTTTTGTCATCCGACTTGTTGTCATCATCGTCTAGGTGTTTGGTATCGATGAGAATATCATCGTAATAAAGATTTAAATCAATTCTGTCTTCATCTTTGTTGGAGTTTAAATCTTTAAAAACAAAATCAAAATTCATTGTTTCCGATTTTATATAAGTATAAAATTGAAAATCTCCGCGCAAATCATTATCAATTATTAATTCTTTTGTTGAAGGGCTGTAATCAGCGATATTAAATTTTTTTTCCATTTTGTAATTATACAAAGCTAGCGAGTCGGAGCTTGTTGCCGAATTTAGATAATCATTAACAGTGGGATAATTATTCGCAGTTTGGCAAAAT
>JBBRXK010000006.1:0-17445 GCA_038248465.1 Patescibacteria group bacterium
ACATTTCCTTAATTTTACCATATTTCCATTTTTTAAACAAACAAATATGTCAATTTCTATCAAGTTTTGTCAATTTATTCTTTCTCGTCATTTTCAGCAACATTTATGCCCAATGGAAGCTGATAATAGTCGTGAATATACTATGCGTCCTTGTCTAGAAACTTTGTATTTGTCTGAATGCTTGCATATTATCCATTTTTTGCTAGTATAAAGTTATTATTCATTCTAAATCAATCTTCGGGGTCCAGTTTTTGGAAATTGAAAATTGAAAATTATCTCATGTCATTATCAATCGGTATCGTTGGCTTGCCCAATGTTGGTAAATCTACCCTGTTCAATGCCTTGGGCAATACCAAGGCCGAAGCCTCTAACTATCCTTTTTGCACGATTGACCCAAATATCGGTATCGTGAAAGTACCTGATGAGCGGCTCGAAAAACTGGCCAACATTTCTCATCCCAAAAAAATCATCCCCACGACAATCGAATTTGTTGATATTGCCGGCCTCGTAAAAGGCGCCCATGAGGGCGAAGGACTTGGTAACAAGTTTCTCGCCAACATCCGTGAATGTGATGCGATTTGCATGGTTATTCGCAATTTTCATGATGACAATATCACGCATGTCAGTGGTAAAATCAGTCCGCTCGACGACAAAGAGGTTATCGAGATGGAGCTTATTTTTGCTGATCTCAAAACTATCGAAAAACACCTCACCAAAACTCAGAAAGAAGCCAAGTCTGGTGACAAAAATGCGATAATTCTCAAAAACATTTTAGAAAAAATTCTAAAAGCCCTCGAAAATGGCGAGGCAGCACGCACGGTAGACGTAAATGCTGACGAAAGAGCGCTCACCAAGGGGCTTGGCCTGCTTACCCAAAAACCAATCCTCTATGTAGTCAACACGCATGCGCCGGAAAAAAACGAAATTGAAATAAAAGACGGTATGGTGTTGCCACTCAATATCAAGCAAGAAGAAGAAATCTCTTCGCTAAGCGACGAAGAAAAAAAAGAATTTATCGAAGAGCTCGGGCTCGAAGAGAGTGGGCTCGACAAACTCATCAAGGCCTCCTATAAACTCCTTGGTCTTATTACTTTTTTTACTACCGGCGAAATCGAAACTAGGGCTTGGACAGTCAAGACTGGCTCCAAAGCGCCACAAGCCGCCGCTGTCATCCACACTGATTTTGAAAAAGGTTTCATCCGCGCCGAAATAATCAGCTACGAAAATTTCATCGCTCTTGGTGGTGAACAAGAAGCCCGAAATGTCGGCAAGCTCCAGTCCGAAGGAAAAGACTACATCATCAAAGACGGCGACGTCTGCCACTTTCTCGTAAACACCTAAACACGACTGAAAAGAATTGAATTGTAAAAAATTGAATTGATATTTCAAAAAAACCAAGCATGCGCTTGGTTTTTTTATCAATATAATAATTTTTTAATTTTGGTTCTTCTGACTGTCTTATGCTTGGTTTTATTAAATATACACATTTTTGTAGCCCAGGGCACCTTCTCTCTTCGCTTCACCTTTTGCCCCACTTCTCTTGCTCATTCGCAATTTATCATGCTCTTTGGGTAAACCCTGTCATCTCGACCGGAGCGGAGCGAAATGGAGAGATCTATAATACATGAATATTTTAACTATCTTGTCTTATATAACGAATAACATTCTTAAAATATTTTAAGAGATTATGCGGGTTATTCACGTATTATAGACCTCTCGCTATCGCTCGAGATGACAAGGGGGAGGTGAAGCTTATCGAGATGACAAAAATTACTAATTTTTTTAATAGAATATTTATTATTCCCACAAAATTATCCAAAGAACCTTAACTCTAAATTCGCTCCAACACCACAATCTCCCGCCAAACTTTCTGCCCCTCTCGGCCGTAGATAATATTTCCGCGCGAACTATAATTATTTTTTAACAGACTTTTCAAATTCTGATCTAGTAATGACACATTTCTGAAACCACTAGTCAGGGGCGACAAAAAAACTTTATTTGCACCCACCACCCGAACTGGCCAAATCATCACGACCCTTCCCTTTTTTGTTAATATCTTTTCAAAAACAGCAATCGCATCGCTGTAGAGTTTGTGCAATTCATTTTGCATTTTTTTGATTTCAATTTCACCGCGCTGGGGCCCCAGATACGGTTCCATTACAATCGCGTCAACGGATTCATTTCGCATCTCTTTGTTTAAATTGCGCACATCGCTTTTGAATATATTTATTTCATCGTTCACCAAATTGTATTTTCTCTTTATCCAAGCAATATTTCCCCGAGAATCCTCAATGGCCTTCTCGGACAAATCGGAGCCGATCAGTTTTGTGATTCCCATCATCATCGCTTCTGTTATAATCGTTCCCGAACCGCAAAATGGATCAAGCAAGGTCTCATTTTTTTTGACCCCCGACAGATTGATCATGATTTGTGCTAGTTTGGGTGGCAACATTCCGGAGTGATCATCACGATTTGGTCGACCATAATCACGGCTTGCCAAATCTTTGAATGCTTGCACCACCAAGCTATATCCGACAAAACATTTTTTGTAGTCGCCCGCGATCACAATCTCGATCCCTCGCCCGTTCATGATATTCTGTTCTACAATCACACTCGACAAAATAGTTTCCTTGCCAATCACCCAACGACAACTGATATTTTTTTCTTTGAGATAGTTTTTGATATTCATCGCCAAACGCTTGTCCTTGGCTGGTGACGCAAATTTGGCATAGTTTGAAATGCCAAATTTATATTTTCCCTCTCCTGGTGCCAACATCCGCTTGACCGCTTCACTCATCTCGGCACCATACATCGGCAGATTCTCTGCAACAATTTTGCCAATTTTAATTATGCCTCCCATCTTTTTGATAAGAGCTTCCACGTCTAGCTCCTTGCTTAACTCTGCTAAAAAAACCACATTATTTAGTAGTTGTCCCTTTTTAGCTTCCGGCACCAAACCAAACAACTCCGCCAAAGAAAGCGCCCGATTTGTCCCTAAAATAAAAAAATATTTCATAAATCTTAATCTATCCTATTCTAAACATAGTAGCACAAATACCTTCAATTAAAAAATAGAGTACTATTTAACTAATACTAGCATATTTTTTAAGAAAATTCTTAATCCTTAATTCTTAATTCTTAATTGAGCAAGCTTCTTGCTTTTTTATAACACTTCTGCTAGACTAAAGTCAAATCTAAAAACTACCTTTTCCATAACCTTGTGCGAGGTTGGCTAATCATTAGCCAAAGGTATTCTCAAATAATTACGGCCAGACCGCAAGAGAATATCTTGTGGTTTTTTATTGTCTAGGAATTAGCACTCTGGACCTGGTAAATTGTTTTTAGCTTTTATGCGTTTATATTTATAAGAAATTTACAAAATACGAGAATTGTTTTGCTCAAGTAGTATTTCAAGCGGAGGCGTATTTAAATTAAAACTATGGCAAAAAACAAGAAATCAGGGGTGCCTCATTATGAGCTCCTCTACATCGTTCCCAACAAATTTACCGAGGACGATTTGACCAGAATTAGCGCGGGTGTCGAAAAAACGATAGAAGACAACAGCGGCAAAATCACCTTTAGAGAGTCTTGGGGCAAAAAAAGATTTTGTTACCCAATCAACCATAGTCGTTTCGGCTACTACTCATTGGTCGAATTTGACATAGATCCAAGCAAAGTTGAAAAAATAAATACCGAACTGCGCATGGACAACGAAATTCTTCGCTACATGATCGTAAATCGCCCTGCTAAAACCCCCGAACAAATCGAAGCAGAAAAGAAACGCAACGAAGCAGCCAAACTCGCAAAGACTGTCAAGAAAGCTCCCGAAAAACCAAGCATCAAAGAAGAAAAAGAAGCAATCAAAAAAAGCGTAGACACTAAAGAGCTCGATGACAAATTGAACAAGATTTTGGAAACTGATGATCTGTTGTAAAATTTTTAATTAACTCTTAAATTCTGATCTTCGCTCTCAATCACTGTTAGCGAATTCAGAAAAAATAATTCTATGGACCTAAACAAAGCTATGATAATCGGTCGCTTGACCAAGGACCCAGAAGTAAGGACAACGCCGGCCGGCATGAGTGTAGCCTCATTTTCGCTGGCTACCAATCTGGTGTGGACAGATCAGTCTGGTCAAAAACAAGAGAAAGTAGAATTCCACAATATTGTTGCCTGGAAACGTTTGGCCGACATCGTTGGTCAATACTTGAAAAAGGGCGCCAAAGTTTACATCGAAGGCAGACTTCAAACCAGAAGCTGGGTGGGACAACAAGACAATGTAAAAAGATATACTACTGAAATTGTTGCCGAGAATATGATCATGCTTGATCGCGCTGGCGCAAATACCGGTGGCGGACAGTTTGGCAGAGACCAAGTCCCGATGCCGAGCGGACCAGAAGAATCTATTATCAATATCGACGAATCCCAAGAGGATGAAATCAGAGTGGAAAATATTCCATTTTAAAACTATTTAAAAAACTATGAAACAAGAAATACAAACTGAAAAAATGTGTCATTTCTGCGCAAGCAATATTGACGAAATTGATTACAAAGATATTCGCACTATTTCCCGCTTTGTTAATATGTACAAAAAAATATTACCAAAGAAACGTACAGGATCTTGCTCCAAGCATCAGAGACAACTTTCTTCTGCTGTAAAAAGAGCGAGAATCATGGCACTTCTCCCATTTACTAATCAATAATAAACTATGTTAAGCTTAAGCGAGATTAAAATCGGCAAAATTATTTTAAGCGGTAATGAGCCATACATTATTACTAGAGCGGATCACCACAAAGCAGCTCGAGGCGGAGCAGTGCTCAAAACCAAGATGAAGAATATTATCAACGGCAATGTCTTGGAAAAAACTTTTCAAGGCAACGACAAAGCAGAAGAAGCTGATATTGAAAGAAAAAAGGCCAATTATATGTATTCAGACGACCGCGATGCCTACTTGATGGACAATGCAAGTTTCGAACAATTCGCTATCCCGCTTGATCAGATCGGCGACAAGAAAAGATTTTTGAAAGACGGCACTGACGTAGACGTTCTCTACTTCAACGGCCAAGCAATGGCTATCGAACTACCGATCAAAATGACTTTCAAGGTAAGTAGCGCTCCTCCAGGAGTAAAGGGCAACTCGGCTGGCAATGTCACCAAACAAATCGAACTCGAAACCGGCACCACGATCAACGCACCGATGTTTATCAACGAAGGTGATATGATCAAGGTAAATACTGATACGGGGGAATATGTAGAAAGAGCATAAAGAAAGACCTCACCCCAACCCTCTCCTTATAAAGGAGAGGGAGACCTTTATGAAGATTTAAAAAAAACCGTGAAAATTATTTTCACGGTTTTTTTGTCTGGACTATGATTACGATGATTAAATGAGGACTATGCTTTTTAATTCGAAATTCTTAATTCACAATCTCAAAGGGCAACATCTGGTGTATTAGCAGCCACTTCCTTCGCAGTTACTTCCGTCATGATTTTTTTACGAATCTCAGCGAGCATTTTTTTATCACCTTTCAAAAATCGCTTGGCTGTCTCTCGACCTACGCCTAGCTTTATTTCACCAAATGAGTATGAATTACCTGCTTTTTTGATAACATTGTACACGATACCAGTATCAAGTATATCGCCAGCAATTGAAATACCTTCGTTGTACATGATATCAAATTCACAGGTCTTAAATGGTGCAGCGACTTTATTTTTGACAATCTTGGTCTTCACGCGATTACCAATAATAGATTCTGCTTGTTTGATTTGCGCACTACGACGAACTTCGATGCGCACAGAGCTATAAAACTTGAGAGCGTTGCCACCAGTCGTTGTCTCGGGACTGCCGAAAAATACACCAATCTTGTGTCTGATTTGATTTATAAAAATTACCACTGTATTGGTTTTGGAAACAGCGCCAGTGAGCTTGCGCAAGGCTTGGCTCATGAGTCTCGCTTGCAGGCCCATGTGTTGATCTCCCATTTCGCCTTCGATTTCTTTTTGTGGTACCAAGGCTGCCACGCTGTCGATCACTATCACATCAACCGCATTTGATCTGACCAAAGTTTCCACAATCTCGAGCGCTTGCTCGCCGGTATCCGGTTGTGAAATTAACATGTCTTTGATATTGATACCAATCTTGGCGGCATAGTCTGGGTCAAGCGCGTGCTCCGCATCCACAAAAGCGGCGATACCACCCAGTTTTTGCACCTCCGCCACTATGTGTTGAGCTAAAGTAGTTTTTCCTGATGACTCTGGACCAAATATTTCAATTATCCTACCACGTGGCACACCGCCGATACCGAGAGCAATGTCCAATGAAAGACAGCCAGTCGGGACCACATCTACATTCACCTTTCGTGCTTCGCCAAATTTCATAATCGCCCCTTCACCAAATTTTGTTCGAATTTGATCCATAGCCTGGTCTGCAGCTACCAACTTGGCTTCTTTTTCCACGTCTTTTGTGTTTTTTTCTTGCTTTTGGCTGTCTTTTGACATATTTTTTATTTACTAATTAATAAGCATTTAATATTAGCAATTATTTTATTGGGGGTAATTGAGTTTTGAGTTTAAAAAAGAAGCAATTTATGCTCCCTATTACTACTTTATATTATTTAATAAAACAATGCAAGCATTTTTTTGAAAAATTTTGGCAATTATCCCTCGCTTACCAGCACTTTTTTTATCAGCTCACTTCTGCGACTATATTTCTTCTGGGCCACAATCACTATCGTGTTTAGTCCGGTTTTCAAATTTACCTTTTTGGAAAAACTTCCCTGACTATCTGCCAAAACCAGTTTATCATTTATTGTTATTTCGGCTTCCGGGTCAGTCAATCCTTCTACTAATATTTCCTTGTCTTTGGTAATAAAATCTAGCGTCGGACTCTTGACTGTTAGTTTTGGTGGGGAAATAATCGCATTTAAGCAAATTGCCAGATAAACGAAACAAACTACCGAAGCGGAAAAAATAAATAAATTTTTGGCGAGTTTTGGAATTGTAATAAAATAATGAACGTGTGTGGCTCTTTTTACAAATAACCCGCTTTGGGATAAACCCCTTTTTCGCTTTTTGTCTTCATTAAAAAGCTTAACCAAATTGTCAGAGGCCAAACCCAAAAAAGCACCATATTCACGCAAAAAATTAACCTTGTAAACGCCCGTAGGCAGTGCTTCAAAGTCACCTCTTTCTAAAGCCTCTAAATAAATAATATTTATTTTGAGATGTTTAGACGCTTCCAGCAATGAAATATTTTTTGCAATTCTTGCTCGCTTGATTTCGCTCGCAATTATTTCGTTGTTTTCTATGATTTGATGTGATACAAAATTATTCATATTAATTAATTTGTTGAGTTCCAGGCGCCAAATGGCTCTGTTTTGACATAACCGATTTTTGTCATAAAAAAATCGATTGCCGTGTAGGCAAGTAATACAACAATCAAGCCTATCACTGCGCCCTTGATAGATGATTTTCCTTTTTCAACCATCTCTTTGTTGCCTGATGATAATATAAACATAAAACCACCAATTATAAAAGCTAGCAAAGCCAGGGCACCCGAAATTTCTAATATTATTGTGGAGACATTTACCAGAACCAAAAGCAAATCATTGAGAGAGTAATTGCCATCCGCTTTGCCACCACTCGGTACTATGCCACCTTCGGGAAGCGCCCATATTTTTGCGCCATATATCATTGAGACTGATACAAACAAAAATGTCGTTAGTGTTTTTTTAATTTTCATAATCATTTTGACAATTCGATTATATAAGTAGCTAAACAAATTCGCAATAGCCTAAAATGTTGGATTGATTGTTTGTTGAACTTTGGCAGATAGCTCTTCGATGGCACTCTCCAAATCTATTCTGCCACCAACCACCTGTTCGATTTCATCTTTAATTATGCTGTCGGCAGCATTTGTATCATAACCCCTGAACCAACTCTTGGCTGTAAGCGACTGCTCCGCATAAGGACCAATTTCGAGATCCTGCTTTTGCTCATCAACCATGCTCCTAATGGCCGTAAGTTTTTTGGTAATATCCAAATACAACCTGGCTTGCTCCGCCTCGGTCGCAAACAATAAAAAATCCCAAGCTTCATTTTTGTATTTGCTTTTACTGGTGACTCCTTCAACCCAATAGTTGCCAAAATTTACAGGGTCATTCCCCTCGATTTGCGGAAGTCTTGTAATAAACAAATTCATTTTGGGATTGCCGGCTTTTATCTGCGGCAACATATAGCTATAACCAAACATCATGGCTACTTTTCCGCGAATAAACAGGTCCAAAGAATTCTCCATATTAATATTCCAAGCATACACTTCTTTGGCGGGATTGGCAAAATCAGTATAAAAACGAAAAGCATCGAGACCTGGTATTTTCGATTGATCCTCGGCGGTGCTTGGTACTTTATTGATAGTTACTTGCGTGCCCTCCAAATTCATCATTTCTGTGCCATTTTGCATCATTAGGACTGATAAAATATCGCCAGACCTTTCAATATTGTTACCACCGCCCAAAGCAACACCCGATTGAATAATTTGGCCCTTATTGTCCTGTTTTGTTAGTTTGCGTACGGTTTGCTGAAAATCTTTATCCCAATATTTTGGAATATTGGTTATGCCCGCATTATTAAATAAATCCCTATTTACAAACATCACAAGTGTATCGACGGCCATGGGAAAGCCGTAAACTCCGGTTTCTTTTTGATCGGTTTTGGGGTTGGTGGTTTTTATCACAACATCATTATAAACCATGTCAACATATTTTTCTCGTATCGTATTCAAAGTCGGGGAAATCCTTTCTCTTTTCTCATAAACAAGCTCTTTTTTCAGAGATCCCTTGGTTATTGGATAGACCATCGAAGTTTTTGCTGGCATCGGCGAAATCCAATTTTTGCTTTGATATTTTCTAGTCCAAGTATTATGGATTGAAAGTAGGTCGGGCGCCTGATCGCTAGCGAAAGACTCTAGCAGTTTTTGCTCATATTCCTCATACTTTAGCATGCGATATTGTATAGAAACTTGGGGATGCAATTGATTGTATCTGTCTATAATCGGCTGAAACGTGTCCGGTCCATCCCAAACTCGCCAATATACTAGAGGAATATTCTGTTCTGGGGGTGTAGAGTTGCTCACCTTGCAACTTTCGCCTGACAACAATATAAACACGCATAGTAATAATAAATACTTTAATTTTTTTCTCATAACAAAAGAATAATATTATTTTTTACTTTAATATTATAGCATGTTTGCTCTAAAAAAGGAAAATGTCAAATAGTAGCTTATTCTTTCGGTCGATATTGTAGGGCTTCTGCCAAGTGTTTGGTGCCAATTTGCTCCCCTGCTTCCAGATCTGCAATCGTTCTGGCTAATTTGATTATTCGAAAATAGCTCCTCGCCGAAAGATGCAATTTTTCTACTGCGGTTCTCAGTAAATCTTTTGACTTGTTATCAAGAATACAAAAATCTTTTACTGCTTCTGAACTCATCTCGGTATTCGTAATAAATATGGTATTTTTGAATCGCTCTTTCTGAATAAGCCTCGCGGTCTCTACCCTCTTCTTGATATCAGCAGATTTTTCACCACTGGCCGCTGATGACAATTTATCAAAATCAACTCGCGGCACCTCGACGTGCAAATCGATCCGATCAATGATCGGCCCCGATATTTTCTTTTTGTAATTGAGAACTTGTTGTGTAGCACAGATACACTGTCTTTCCGCATCACCATAATAACCACAAGGGCACGGGTTCATGGCAGAAATCAAAATAAACTTAGCGGGAAAACTGAGATTGCCAGCGGCTCGCGAAATATTGATTACGCCGTCTTCGAGCGGTTGACGCAGATTCTCGAGTATTTGTCGAGGAAATTCCGCAAATTCATCGAGGAACAATACGCCACGATGCGCGAGTGAAATCTCTCCCGGCCGTGGCCAAGCTCCACCACCGACCAAGGCCACCCCCGAGGCGGTATGGTGAGGTGAACGAAATGGTCGACTGTCAATCAGTGCTTTGTCACTGGGCAGTTGCCCCGCTACACTATAAATCTTGGTTACTTCGAGCGACTCACGCAAAGTAAGATCAGGTAGTATCGATGGCATCGTGCGCGCAATTAGGGTCTTGCCCGAGCCCGGACTACCGCTCATCATCATATTGTGCGCGCCAGCTGCGGAAATCTCCATGGCACGTTTCACGTGTTCTTGTCCCTTGATATGACTCATATCAAAAACAATCTCGGCATTGGAAAAATCAAAATCTTTTTTCTCTTGTTGCTCAATCAAAACTCGACCACACAAATGATCAACCAGTTGTTTTAGATTATCAAGCGGATATACTTCAATTTCTTTTACCAATTTCGCTTCACGCGCATTGATACGGGGCAAAAAAATCTGTTTAATCCCCTTTTGCTTGGCCATCAATGCTATTGATAAAGCACCGTTAACAGAGCGCAAATCACCACTCAAGGCAAGCTCTCCGATAAATATCATTTTAGATAAATCTCCTTCAATATGAATCTTGCCACTAATTGCCAGAATGCTGATAGCGATAGGCAAGTCATAGCTCGGTCCGTACTTGCGCAAATCAGCAGGAGCGAGATTTATAGTCAATCGACGATTGGTGATAGGTAGTTTGGAGTTTTTGATTGCACTCCGCACGCGCTCCTTTGATTCTGATACGGCGATATCGGGCAAACCCACAATCAAGATCTTGCCCATTTCGCCAAAACCAATGTCAGCTTCTACCTCCACTATTTCCGCACCAAGACCAATCACGGCCGCGGACAATATTTTAGAGCTCATTGTTTTTTTTGTTAAGATTTTATTATGAACATATTATAGCATATTTTTGGGGATTTGTTTTGGTCTTGTCCATGTTCTGATTAACTAATAAATTCAAATCTTCAAAAGGCATAGTTTGACCGCAGGCACTTCGTGTATATTTTTATTATTTATTTTTTTAAGAGTTTCTTTTTTATATACCACAAAACTATTTTCCACTTTATACACTTCGTTGAATAGTCTTAGTCCTCTCAATTCCTTTTCATCGGGAAGCGTCGCTTTGATTTCAAAGAGGAAGGTAATTGCCCCCTTTCTAATAACAAAATCAACTTCAACTCCGCTTTTAGTGCGCCAAAAGTTTATTCTATCTGCTATTTCCATCTTTTCCTTTAAAGTGTTTAGAGCAAAATTTTCCAGGGGCTCGCCCTTATCTTTTCTAGTTTCAAGATTAGAAAAATCTCCTAGCAACAAGTTCACTATTCCGGTATCAGAAAAATAAATCTTCGCCATTTTGACTAATTCTTTTTTTGGATTGGAAAAAAATGGAGCTAATTTTTGAATTACATAAGTCTGCTCCAAATAGTAAAGATATTTCTCAACCGTTCTTTGATTGATATTTAAGTTTTTTGCAATGCTGTTGGTGTTGCACAATTGCCCATTTTGGAAAGCCAACAACTTCACTAGATTTGAAAATATTTGTGGTTCTTTTATTTTCAGAAAACCAGCAATATCTTTTTCAATATAGCTTGAATATATTTCTCCCAACAATTCTTTCTTTTTTTCTGCGTCTCTTTCTAGGGCGACTCGAGGATAAGCACCATAAACAATATATTCATTTAAATACTGTTGTAATCGATGTTTTTCTTCGGAACGGAGAATTGTGTTTTTTAGGATATTTAGTTTGTTTTCTCTAGCCAAAACAAACTCCTCGAATGAAAGCGTTGTGATCAAAAATATTTTTTTCCTTCCCGTAAGAGGCTCACTAATTTTATCTTTTATCTCTAGCGATGATGAGCCTGATAAAATCATCTTCACGGGGAGGCCCAGATCATAGACGCCCTTGATGAACAATCCAGCGTTTTCTATTCTTTGAACCTCGTCAATAAAAACATAAATAAATTTATCAGCACTTCTCTCACGTAAAAAATTAATGAAATTGTCTTGCGATAAAAATATTTCTCTATCAGTGAAAATATCCAAATTAAAGCTATGTATTTGATCCTCGGCGATTTTCTTTTTGGAAATCAGATGTATTTGCAATTCCCTCATTAAAGTAGTCTTGCCGACCTGTCTGGCCCCAAGCAAAATAGAAATTTCCTTTTCCTCTAAGTGTTCGATTAATCTAGACAAAACACTTCTTTTTACTATTTGTGTATCATTATACATATATTTATTTACTATTTATGTAGTATGATACAATTATATCAAAAGTTTATGCTTTTGTCAATACTGGTTGCTCATTTTTTCTTAAACTATAATTACAATGATTAAGTGAGGTGGTTTTGCATAACTTACTCTAAATTTAACAAAAATGAATTACCCCGAGGCAAGCCAAGGTGAATGCTTTGATTTAAAATATAAAAAGCTACACTTTAACGTGTAGCTTATGAATCATTCTAAATATTCGCTCTTGCCATGTTTGCTAGTTTAATAGCAACCGCCAAGAGGGTTAGTTGTTGGATTTTGGTATCAGTGTTGTGTGGGGAAAAAGAAACGCCAAATTCATCGAATACACTGTATTCACTCGGTGCAATACAGGCACAATCACCAGGACAAAGGAAATGAGCACAACGAGGCATGTCACGATACTGTCCGTAGAAACTGGAGCACAAATACTGTTTTATCCTTGTCGCTCCACTGAGACGAGCATAAACTCGCATCATACAATCCATCAGCACCTGATATCTTTCGCTTTTGGACCACTCCGCGTCTCCCCAGATATTTGCTGTATAGTCCAAAACCTCTTTTGATAATGAGAACGAAAAGGCCCCGCCCAACATTTGGTTAATCATAGCAACTCCGACGCTATCGATTGTTAGAAACTGATTCAATCCAGTCCCGTCCACTTCTCCATCGTAAATACAAAATAGTGTTGAAAGAATACTAAGATTGGCTGATATTTCCATAAGTCTCAGTTGCCTTGCTTTAAACGGAATAGCAATCTCCCATCTCTCCCATTTATCGAAAATCGCATCTTCTCTTTCTCTAATAAGTCGTCCGTGCCCCCAGGTTTTTTTACCTGGCTTAACGAAGCTTCTTACATGATGTTTGCTTTCATAAATTTCACTCAAGCTGTTTGCTACCGATACTGTTTTCTTCACAAATTCTGCCAAACCAGGGCAAACATGAAAAATAAAACAAAATTCTTTCAAATCAATACTGATTTCGTGCATTAATGGCACATTTTCAATGGTAATTCTCATGACCACCTCCATTTTTTAAATTGTTTAAGATCATATTTACCATTATATTAAACTTTTTCAAACAATTGTCAATGAAAACATTTCTTCTTCTTGGGTATCTAAACGAGTGTATGCTGAAGCTTATTTAGCGTTCAGCTCTACTCCTCAAAACAATCCGAATAGAAAAACCCTAAACAACACAAACACAAAACCAGGTCACGCATTGCGACCTGGTTTTTTTCATGCTTTTATCTTGAACTATGATTACAATGATTAAATGATAAATATGATTATTTTGAAATATTATATTCACGTTTTTACTTTTTCTTAAATTTTCTTTCCGTGATAAGACAGCAAGAAATAAACGATTATATTAAGATGTTTCCCCTAGCGCAGTCATAAGCCCTCATTTAATCATTTTATTCATAGTTCAAAAATTATAATCAAAAAATCACAAAGCCACCACCAACCACTCCTCCTCCACCCGCGTAATCTCCTCTTCCACTTCTTTCAAGCGCAAATATTTTTCTGAATCTGGCTTGTCAAAATTAAATTCAAAATATTTCAACAAGTCGTCTCGCTCCTCGTTCAATCGCGCCAGCAACTTCTCTAGTCTTACCAAGTCTTTTTTACTTTTTTTCTCATCTTCATATTTTCTTTTTTTCTCTGCTTTGTCATCTACTAGCGCCTGCGCTGTATTGCCGATATTCAAAGCATTTTTTTCAAGTTCTTCGAGATACTCATCGTAATCACCAAACAATCGCTTAACCCTCTTGTCTTTTACTTCAATAATGTTGTCCGCTACAATGCTCGTAAATGTTCGGTCATGGCTAATAAAAATAATCGTAGCGTTCGACTCCGCAAGGGCCATGGCTAGGGCTTCGGCGGTTTCAAAATCGAGATGATTGGTCGGCTCATCGAGCAGTAGCACATCGTGCGCTTGCAAAAATATTCCAGCCAGACAAAGTCGCGCCCTTTCTCCTCCCGACAATACAGAAACAGGTTTTTTGATATCGCTATCTTCAAACAAAAAATCACCCGCCATTTTGTAAATCTGCTCACTTTCAAAATTCCCAGCCGCCTGCAAGGAAAGATATGATTCTACTGTTTCTTTGGGATTTAGTTTTACGCTCGAGTGCTGATCATAGTATGCGACACGCAAATTTGGTGAGGATTTGAAAGAGTTTTTTAGTGTGGGTACTTCACGCGCTATTGTTTTTATAAATGTACTCTTGCCCTGGCCATTGTCGCCGAGTAAGGCTAGGTGTTCTCCTCGATAAATTTCAATATTAATCTTGTCAGCGACCAAATTTGTACCGTAGCCGATTGCCATATCTTCGAGCACAAATGCTAGCCCCTGCTTGGTGCTCGCCTTGGGAATATTTATTACAGCTGTGCCGAGCGTATTTTCAATATCAATAGTTTTGAGACGCTTGATTTGCTTGGCTTTTGATTTGGCCTGCGTAGCGAGCGAGGCCTTGGCGCCAAAACGATCAATAAACTTCTGCAAATGTTTTTGCTTCTCAAGTTGTTTCTTATTATATTTTTGCGCGGTTACTAGTTTTTCTTTTTTGAAAGACAAATACGCTTCAAGCACTCCGGGATAATGATAGGCTTTGCCATTCTCAATATCAAGCGTTTCTTTGCAAGTATTTTTGATAAATCTGCGATCATGCGAAATTATCATAAATGCACCTTTGTAATTTATGAGAAATTTTTCGAGCAGCAACATGGTGCGTAGATCTAGATAATTGGTCGGTTCGTCGAGAAGGAGTAAATTGGGTTCACGCAAAAGCATGAGCGACACTTTGACGCGCATCTGAAAACCTCCAGATAAATTTAATACTCTCGTCGTAAGTAACTCATTCTTTAGTTCAAAATGCGCAGCAATCTTGGCACACTGCCAATCTTCTTTTCCGCTCTGCTCGATAAGATACGAAAGCACAATGTCTGCGTCCGAAAATTTCTCTTCCTGCTTTAGGTGGCCGATTCTCGTACGTTCATGCACATTAATTTCACCACTATCGAACTCCTCTGTGCCAATTAGCAAATTAAACAATGTCGACTTCCCTGCTCCATTCCGTCCAATCACTCCAATCTTTTGCTTCTCGGCCACACCAAAACTCGCCCCATCGAGAATCACATGAGGCCCATAAGCTTTTTTTATATTGTTAATTTGGAGAAGAATAGACATGCTATTGTTTTCGCACAACTTGCCTCTAATTTATTGTATAATACTAACTAATTTTTGGAGAAAAATCAATCAAAATTTATTTTGAAATAGCGGCGCGCGTATTCATCCCATAAAAAAAACCGGCAAAGTTTCGCGCTTTGCCGGGTTAATTCTATTAATCACATGCTCCAGCTTTTCTGGAGCGGATTTCATACCCATATGCCTGGGCGTTTCTTTTTTGCTGGTCACGATCCCAAATCGCTTCTTTTCTAGTCTCGGTTGAGGTGCGGATGAGGTCACAGACCTTCGCGTAGGTCACACGATCAAAGTGTTTTCTGCCCTCTGGAGAAATTTTATCTCCCCAAAAGTGCCAAATATAGTTTGTTTTTGAGGAGTAATCCCCCCCGGTGATTCGTACTCGGAATCGGCCAGGCTCATTGTCATAGGGACGAACCACTATCAGGGTAACCGGGTAATTGCACAGTGTCATAACTCCCTCCTCTAAATTAGTATGTTTTGAAAATAGCACGACTATTTATGATATAAGGATAACACATATTCTATTTTTTGTCAAATGCTTGAAACTACATTCTGCTCCCAATATTAATTTTCTAAAAAGAACCCCCCGTAATCAATGTATATCATAGCTAATCACATATAAATTGAGACCAATTTTAATAATGCATTTCCACGATCTAAAACATCCAATATGCCTTGATTTTATGATTTTGTTTTGCTAGATTAAAATTATAATTATATAAATATTAAAATTAATTTTAAACAAATGAGAAAAATTTTAATGATGGCAGTAGCCACAGTTTTCATTTTGACCCCGCTTTTGCTACTCAGTGGCTGTCAAAAAAACAAAAACGAAGAGGTTGGAGTGGAACAAGAAGTTTATGAAGCTACTATTGAGATTTCCCGAGACTATCTAGCTCTCCGCTATCGTACTGATGCTGTGCTCAACCAAGCGCAAAATTTTCCAAACCACCAAAACTGGGATCAAACTATGTCGGGGATAATATCGGACTGGAAGAACCTAGAAAAAAGTGCAACGGAACTTGACAAGCTAGCCGATCAAAATTTATTAGTCAAAACTAATTTCCGGTTAATAAATGAAGCTCGGGCAATTACCAGTGAGGAGATAAACTCTGTTTTTGACAAGGCTCCGGCTGGACAAAAAATAAAAACGCTAGCAAACTTCCTCGGCGTTGACGCCAAGCGTGCCTATATGATTCTCGAGCAAACTCAAAACGAAGTTACGGCTGCCGCTTGGAATGAAGCAGGTGATACTTTTCGAAAAATGGAAAATACTGCTGTGGTTATCAAGGACGGCTGCAAAGTAGCTGGTTTTATCGGCACCATTGCGCTTACCGGGGGCACGACTGCTATCGCTGGTAGTGGCGCACTCGCCCAGACTGGCTTGGTAGTTGCGGGCGCAGACTTGGCACTAGAAGTCAGCGAGGACGGAGCCAATATCGCTCTAGGTGACAACAATAAAGTAGCCAAAATAACTGGCGCCTTGAGAACCGTCACCGAACCGGCCGCCAGCCTACTAACGATCGCCAATCTACCCGGAAATCTAAACAAAGGCATAGAAAAATTAAATGCCATCAGCTTTGGCACCGATCAAATAAGATCAGCTGTTCAAGACGGCAAGGTATTGGGCATTAAAATAAGCGGTGTTGACGGTACCCCAAAAGTAGAAACTGTTTCAATGACCGAAGTAGAAACTCTAGAATGGGAAAAGGCCAACAATATCCAAGCGAGCTCTGAGTCGCTTGAAGAGATTATCGGTGTTGAAAAAAATCAAGTGTCGGGCAAGCAAGAAACAGACAATCAAGGCGAAATTCCCGCATCCCCTGAAGAAGCGAAGCAAGCGACTGAAAGCTCAGAACCAAAAGAAGCTCAAAGCGACTCAACAAGCGAAAGAACCAGCTACTCCAGCGCAGAACTAGAAGCCATTACCGAGAGCTTGGCGACTAAGTTTGATTATAACCCTGAAACAGACGAATACAGTTCTCGACTGAACCAAAATGGTATCCGCGAAAGTTTTGGCACACCGGACATAGAATCAACAATCGAGGGCAATC
>JBBRXK010000007.1:0-16953 GCA_038248465.1 Patescibacteria group bacterium
CCTTGGCTGCTTACAATGCTGGTCCAACCAATTTAACAAAACGACGAGGATTAACCAATCAAACAAAAGAGTACGTCAATGATGTACTCGCAATCTACAAGGAATACAAAGAGGAGGTCTATTATAGATAATATGATAAACCTCCAAAAGCCCCACGAGTAAACGTGGGGTTTTTTATTTATTATATTGCAAAAAGATAATTTTATCTATATAATAATTTCATTAGATTCTAGACTGAAAATAATAATATATTTTTATAATCATAAATTTATGAATAGTAAAATCGTTAGACAAAAATATTGGGACTTTTTTGAGAAAAATAATCACAAAATTATTCCGAGTGCTTCGCTTTTCCCCGAAAATGATTCGTCATCACTTTTTACAAGCTCAGGCATGCAACCGCTCATCCCGTATCTTATGGGCGAGACTCACCCAGAGGGCAAGCGACTAGCGAATAGCCAGAAGTCTTTGCGCTCGGGCGATATCGAAGAGGTGGGGGACAATCGCCACACCACTTGTTTTGAGATGCTTGGTAATTGGAGTCTTGGCGATTATTTTAAAAAAGAACAGCTGGTTTGGTTCTGGCAATTTTTAACCAAAGAGATTGGCTTGGACCCAAAGAGACTTTATGTAACCGTGTTTGCGGGCAATGCCGAGATTGGGGTGGAGCGCGATATGGAGTCGGTAAATATTTGGAAAGAAATATTTGCAGCCGACAATATCGATTCGCTAGATGCGGAAGACGCTGAGACCAAAGGCCTGCAAGGTGCTAGAATATTTTATTATCCCGAGGCCAAAAATTGGTGGAGTCGGTCGGGGAAACCGGCCAACATGCCAATCGGCGAGATTGGTGGCCCAGACTCCGAAGTATTTTATGACCTCGGTGCCGAACTAAAAAGGCACGAGAATTCCGCTTGGAAAGACGAGGCTTGTCACGTGAACTGTGATTGCGGACGATTTATCGAGGTAGGTAATTCGGTGTTTATTCAATTTATAAAAACTGAAAATGGATTTGAACAGCTCAAACAAAAAAATGTAGATTTTGGCGGTGGACTCGAGCGCATTGTGATGGCTTCTGAGGGCAAGGACAACATTTTTGAAACCGACATGTTTGTAAATATTTTGAATAAGATTACTGAGCTTTCTGGTGGCAAAAAGTATCGAGATAATATGAAAGCTTTTGAAGTAATCGCTGATCACATGAAAGGAGCCACATTTTTGATGGGTGACGATCGGGGCATTGCGCCGTCAAATGTAGATCAAGGATATATCGTGCGTCGCTTGATTCGTCGGGCCATTCGCTTTGGCCGACAACTTGATATTAGCGAGATCGGTTGGATCAAGAACATCGCCCAGATCGTGATTGATGATTACAAAGATATTTATGCCGAACTTGATAGAAATAGTGCTTTTATTCTAAATGAAACTGAGCAAGAAGAATTAAAATTTCAAAAGACTTTGGAAAAGGGCGAGAAGCAAATCGTGGGCGAGATTATAAATGGCGAAACTGCTTTCAATCTTTTCCAGACCTTTGGTTATCCAAAAGAGATGACCTTGGAAATAGCCGAGGAAAAGGGTATTAAGCTAACAGAAAATTTTGATAAAGAATTTGAAGAGGCGTCTGTCAAACATCAGGATTTATCGCGAACTGCTTCGGCCGGCAAATTCAAAGGCGGACTAGCCGATTCGAGCGAAGAAACCACCAATCTACATACAGCGGCGCACTTGTTACTCGAGGCTTTGCGAAGAGTGCTCGGTAATCATGTCGAGCAAAAGGGAAGCAACATCACGGCCGAGCGTTTGCGCTACGATTTTTCACACGGCGAGAAAATGAGCGATGAGCAGAAACTGGCCGTGGAAAATATGGTTAACGAAATAATCAAAAAAGATTTGCCAGTAACTTGCGATGAGATGAGCTTAGCCGATGCCAAAGCTAGCGGCGCCAATGGTATATTTGTATCAAAATATGGCGAAAGAGTAAAAGTGTATACGGTCGGCGAAGGTGATAGTGTATATAGCAAAGAAATTTGTGGCGGTCCCCATGTAGAGCGCACGGGCGCTATGGGAGTGTTCAAGATTCAGAAAGAAGAGAGTTCAAGCGCGGGGGTGAGGAGAATTAAAGCTACGCTTTCGATTACGAATGTTTGAACTCCGATTCGCCTTACGATAAAAACCCAGGAAAAAAAATGTGTTTGTATTTTTGAAATTTATTAAAAAAGGCATGGTGTTGATATTTGTATGTTTTTTTAAAATATAGTCTAAATATCTTCAGGGCATAAAAGTTTAATAGATTGAATAAAGTTACTAATATTAATTAAATAATCCGTAATCCGTAATTCGTAATTGCTAATTGAATCATCTCTTGACATAATATTAAAAATAAAATATAATTATCTTACTAGTAATGCAATTATTACCTAAAAATAATAATAAGCATTAACATTGGTAAAATTTTGAATTTTGCCGAATTTTTTGTGTTTATGATGCTTGAGCTTTCTAGACCATAATCACTATAATGAATGAGTAAACAAAAAGATAACAAAAAAATTGACTCCAAAGAATTTATTGAAGTCAAAGGAGAGGTACTTGAATTAATGCCGGCGGCATCATTCAAGGTTCGACTTGAGAATGAACACGAAATACTAGCTCATCTTTCAGGTAAAATGAGAATGAATAGAATTAGGTTGTTACCAGGTGACAAAGTTAAGGTTCAAATAAGCCCTTATGATTTGACTAAAGGCAGAATAACCTTTAGACTATAATCCTAAGTGTATTTTTTTTAAAAAAACGTAAAAAACTAAGCTTAATGGTCACGGAATCTCAGAGTTTCCGAGCACTGTTAAAGCCCTTTGGGCATAACCTGAAATATTATGAAAGTAAGAGCATCGGCCAAAAAAATTTGTAAAGATTGTAAAACCATTAGAAGAAAGGGCCGAGTTCATGTTGTTTGTACAAATCCAAAACATAAACAACGACAGGGATAATACAACAATTGGCAGTTAACGATTGACTGTTAGTGAATTAAACGTAAATAATTTTTTTAATAAATTGTTAAAATAATATGGCTGTAAGAATTGCAGGAGTTACAATACCAAATCACAAAAGAGCAGAAATTGCCTTGACCTATATTTATGGTATCGGTTTGTTTAAATCGCAAAAGATTTTAAAAGAAGCTGATATTGATGTAAGTACGAGAGTGAAGGATTTGAATGAGGAACAGGCTAACCGTTTGCGCATTATTATCGAAAAACAGCACAAAGTAGAGGGAGATCTTCGCCGTGAAGTCGCTGGTAATATTAAAAGACTCAAAGAAATCGGATGCTACCGCGGACTCAGACACACCAAACAACTTCCAGTGCGAGGGCAACGAACAAAGACAAATTCACGTACCGTTCGTGGTGGCAAGAGAGCAACAGTGGGGTCTGGTAAGAGCAAGGCAGCAAACCAAAAGACATAATTTTAATTATCTAGTGTTATAAATATTTACTATGAGTGACGAAAAAAACCAAAAGGCTAAATCTGAAGAAATGAAAGAGCTTAACAAAGCAGAAAAATCTTCAAGTGAAAATAAGCCAGCTGAAACAAAAGAAGACAAACCCACTAGTCGCAAAGACGAAAAGGAGGAGTTTAGCTTGGAGGTAGAAAAAGATGCCTCTGGTTTGGAGCAACTACCAGAAGATATAATAAAAAAACTAGAGAAAAAGAAAGCGGAAAACGAACAGAAGAACAAGAAAGCAAAGGCGCGAAGAAAAAAGAAAAAAGTTGTACAAAAAGTTCCGGTCGGCAGAGCGTATATTAAATCATCTTACAACAACACTATTATCACTATCACCGATTTGCAAGGGGAGGTTATTTCTTGGGCAAGTGCCGGTGTTGCCGGCTTCAAAGGTCCCAAAAAAGCCACACCATACGCAGCTCAGATTATTACGCGCATAGCAGTTGGGAAAGCTAGACAAGAATATGGTCTGAGTGAAGTTAGCGTTTTTGTTAGAGGGGTAGGGACGGGCAGAGAATCAGCTATTAGATCACTTAATAATAATGGACTTATTGTAACATCTATTTCAGATGTAACTCCAAAACCACACAATGGTTGTCGTGCTAGAAAACCACGAAGAGTATAAGTAATTAAACTATTTAAATAAAATGGCTAAAGATTTAAATCCAAAATGTAAAAAATGTCGTCGGGCAGGAGAGAAGTTGTTTTTGAAGGGTGATAGATGTCAAACCCAGAAGTGTGGTATTGTCAAAAGAAATTTTGCCCCAGGCACAAATGCGGGCGCAAGACGCGGTCGTTTGACTGATTACGGAACACAGCTACAAGAAAAGCAGAAGGCGAAACGCCAATACAATATTTTGGAAAAACAATTTAAATTGACATTTGATAAATCTTCAAAACAGGCTGGCAACACAGGCGAGAATTTTTTGAAATTACTCGAAGCGAGACTAGACAGTGTAGTCTATCGATTGGGCTTTGCCTCGTCAAGACCACAAGCTAGACAAATGATTGGCCACGGCTTGATAACAGTAAACAACAAAAAGCTTGACATACCATCTTATAATACTAGAACTGGTGACGAGGTTGGCATAAAGGTAAGCATGAAGAACTCTAAACTTTTTAACGAGTTATCCGAAAAATTAAAGAATAAAGAAGTGCCAGGCTGGTTGAATTTGGACGCCAAAAAACTAGTGGCAAAAGTATTGCATGCCCCAGACATGAATTCAATAAATCCCAACTTTAATGTTCAGGTTATTGTTGAGTTCTATTCCAGATAATATATTATTTCAAGGTCATGGGATTTTACAATTCCTGATCGAGTGTGCCTAGTGCATAACTCAATATAAGTTTTAAAAAATTAATAAAATGGATATGGGACATATCGCATTACCCAAAAATGTAAAGTTTGAAAAAACCAATAAGCCAAACAATGTTTTGGTAGAAATTGGTCCTTGTTTTCCTGGTTTTGGTATTACCTTGAGCAATTCTCTGCGTCGAGTTTTGTTTTCAAGTATGCCTGGAGCAGCACCTATCGGTATCGTTATCGAGGGGATTGAACATGAGTTTATGGCTTTGCCTCACTTAAAAGAGGATATTTTGGAATTTATATTGAACTTGAAGCAACTACGCATGAAAATGTTTAGTGATGAGATAGTTGAATTGCAACTAGATATTCACGGCAAGAAAGTAATTACCGCAGCTGATATTAACAAGAACTCAGAAGTTGAAATAGTTAATCCAGAATTGGTACTTGGACATATTACTGATATGGCAGGAAGTTTCAAAGCACGCATCTTTGTCAAAAAGGGCATGGGTTATGAGATGGTGGAGAATCGCGAGAATAGAGAAAAACTTGTTAATTATATTGAAATGGATTCAGTATTTTCGCCCGTTGTGCATGTCGGCATCAATGTTGATAATGCTCGTGTTGGTAAAATGACTAACTGGGATAAAATTGTCATGGATGTTGTCACAGATGGCACTATTAGCCCAGAAGAAGCATTCAATGAATCAGTGAAGATTTTGATCGAACAGCTAAGCGCCTTGCAAGATGCAAAAATTGATGAACCAGCTAACCTCAAGAAAGAGAAAGAGCTAGAAATTGAAACAGTTGAGGATGAGGTTGGGATAGATGCACCAAAAGAAAAAACCAAAGAGAAAAAAGAAAAGAAAAGTTAAAAGTTTTTCAGTAGTCAGGGATTTAAAGACCTAAACTAAAAAAAATATTTAAAAATTGATTGATTAGTCGATTATATGAGACATAGAATAAAAAAAACAACTTTAGGGCGAGAGAAAGCTCACCGAGAAATGATGCTACGGAATCTAGCGGCTAGTGTTTTGATTTACGAAAAGGTAAATACAACTCTAGCGAAGGCAAAAGCTGTTAGATCTTTGGTTGAAAAATCCATAACCATTTCCAAGAAAGATAATTTGACAAGTCGACGCAGTCTGATTGAGATTTTCCCGCAAAAAATGGCTATTAAAAAATCCATGGAAGTATTGGGCAAGCGTTACAAAGATCGTGAAGGCGGTTATACGCGCATTGTAAAACTTCCACCTCGAGCGGGAGACGGCGCCTCAATGGCTTTGATTGAATTAGTGTAAGATTATCATTATAAATATGACAAAAAAAATTGAAAGACAATTACATAGAATTGACGCCGAGAACCAAAGTGTTGGTCGTATTGCAAGTCAAATTGCTATTCTTTTGCGTGGCAAGAACAAGGCAAGTTTTGAACCGCACATAGATGCTGGCGACATAGTTGAGGTTACAAATATTGATAAATTGAAATTTACTGGTAAAAAACTTGAACAAAAAACTTATTATAAGCATTCCGGATATCCAAGCGGACTCAAGATGAAGAAAATGGGTGAGATGGTAGAAAAGAATTCCCCAGAAATATTAAAAAGAGCAGTACGTGATATGTTGCCTCCTGTAAAATTTAGAGACGCAATGTTAAAACGCATCATAATGCGCTAATACTTATAAAATATGACAACTAGCACAAAAGAAGAAGTAAAAAAAATTGTAGAAGAGCCTGTAAAATTAAAAGGTAAATATTTTTCTGCTATTGGCAGACGCAAGACAGCTATTGCTAGAGTAAGACTTTACAAGAAAGGCAGTGGTGCATTGATTGTGAATGACATGAAGGCTGAAGAATATTTTTCTGCGGATATTGTAAAAATAATCAAACAACCACTTAAGCTTACCGGCAACCTAAAAGATTTTACTGTTTCTGTGATATGTCGTGGTGGTGGTAAAAGTGGCCAAGCAGTTGCTATTCGACACGGAATTAGTCGCGCTTTGATTGACATGGATGAGGAGCTCAAGTCAGCCCTAAGGGCAAAGGGTTGGATGACGAGAGATGCGAGACGCAAGGAAAGAAAAAAACCAGGTCTCAAGAAGGCTCGTCGTGCACCACAGTGGTCAAAACGTTAATTTATATCCTACGTTTTTATATAAATAATAAACCCACTCAATTTGAGTGGGTTTATTGTTTTCCTGCAAATTTCATGATGGACTTGGTAAATTGCTTTTAGCCTAAGCGCAAAAATGGTTTGTAATTTTTTTTATTATTTGTGCTATAATTATAGCATAAATAAATACAATTTTTTGTTCTGTTTTGTAATATGGGAACCCTACAATTAATAATCGCAACAATTGAGCATTTTCAGTCCAAAATATGGCTTACTAGGGTTGGTCTTTTTTTGTTGTTTTTATTTATATTTTTTCTTTTGTTTTTTTTATTAAAATTGGTCATAATCAAAAGGGGACGAAAACTTTTTTTGCTTCTAAAATCGATCTGGGGATCAATAAAACAGCCGATGAAAGAAAATCAAGATGTGCAGAATTTTATCAAGCTTCATCAGCGAATTTTCAATTTTATCGATAAGCGTTTTAGTAAGAAATCATTTTTTGGCAGACCACTTACCTTGCTTTCCCTCGCTCTTTTTTATGTTCTCTTGCATTTTGGGGGAGTAGTGGAGAATATTGTCAATTCTGATTTTATTGTGAGTAGCGATATTAGACAAGCCAATCTCTTGGCAATTTTCCGTGACACGGAATTAATTAATTTTTTTATTTGGATTACTTTGCTCGGAAAATGGCAAATTATTCTAATTTTTTCTTTGGCATTTTTATCTATTCTTTGGATTTGGGAAAAACAACACTACATAATGCCATTTTTGATTTGTATATTTGGTAGTGAGCTATTCACGTCGATTGGCAAGATTGTGTTTCATCGTCAACGACCAACGCTTGCCGTTTATTCAGAAAATTCTTTTTCATTTCCTAGTGGACACGCGACCATCGCTGTTGCTTTCTACGGATTTGTTGCGTATTTTTTGATCAGAAATTTTAAGAGGTGGAAATATAAAATAAATATTTTCTTTTTCTTTTTACTCGTAATCATCTTGATCGGTTTTAGCCGTTTATATCTGGGTGTTCATTATGTGAGTGATGTCTGGGGTGGATATTTGCTTGGGTCAATGTGGTTGATTATTTCTATCAGCTTGCTCGAATATAATTTATCCACAAACAAGAATTTACATAAAATTGTGTTTGACAAAACTAAAGTGAAGACATTTATTAGTATTATTTCATTTGCACTTCTAGCATATATTGCTTACGGAATTTATTATCAGATTCCCGTCGAGATGTCCTTGCGCGAGCCAAGTTCGGCGCAGGTAAATATAATAAATGATATTTTTAGTAACGAACGAATAAGATTTACGGAAACAATTTCCGGAAAACCACAGGAGCCAGTTAGTTTTATTATTATTGCAAAAAACGATGAGCAGTTTTTGGAATTATTTCAACGAGCTGAATGGTTTTTGGCCGATGATGTCAGTTTTTCAAGTTTAGTAAAGACAGCGCGCGCGGCTATCATGAAGAAGTCATATCCAGAAGCACCAATGACCCCGAGCTTTTGGAATGATGAAGTTCATGTGTTCGGTTTTGAAAAAGAAACAGAACTGGCTAGCGCAAGAACCAGACACCATGCACGCTTTTGGAAATCAAATTTCATAACTGATTCGGGGCAAGCGATATATTTAGGAACCGCCAGCTTTGATAGCGGCATCAAGTGGGGGATAACGCACCGAATCGCGCCAGACATAGACACGGAAAGAGATTTTTTATTTAGCGATTTATCCACTACGGGAATGATTGAAAAAGCTGAGGAGACTCAGTTTGTAAAACCCGTGCTTGGTAATAACTTTTCAGGAGACCCCTTTTTTACGGACGGGAAAAATTATGTTATAACAATTAAATAAGTTTATACAAAGAACAGAGAATTGTCTCAGACACTACAATCCCTGGTCATAAATTACATACTGTTTTACGAGACAGTGCTAAAAAATAAAATATGTTTATAAGTATTATCAAAGCGATTATTCTGGGGATAGTCGAGGGAGTGACGGAATTTTTACCGATTTCTTCAACCGGTCACCTTATTTTGGTCAATGAGTGGCTCAGTTTTGGCGAGAGTTTTACGAAAATGTTCGATGTTGTCATTCAGCTCGGCGCGATACTTTCAATTGTGGTATTTTTTTGGCATCGCCTTTGGCCCTTTACGCAAGATAAAGAAAAAAATAATGACATTTGGAGTTTGTGGTTCAAGGCCGTGTTCGCGGTATTACCTGCTCTCGTTCTCGGCGCATTACTCGGCGATATTATTGAAGAGAAATTATTTAACCCGAGTGTAGTTGCACTAAGTCTTATTGTTGGCGGTATAGTAATCCTTGTTGTAGAGAACTCAAAACGTATTGCAAGGATCAACTCAATTTCTGAGGTGACTTATAAAACAGCCTTGTTTATTGGATTTATTCAAAGTATTGCCATGATTCCGGGCACCTCCAGGTCGGCCGCGACAATTATCGGCGCCATGCTCCTTGGCACATCACGTGTAGTTGCTGCGGAATTTTCATTTTTTCTTGCGATACCCACCATGGTGGCAGCATCGGCCTATAGTTTGCTGAAACATGGCGTGAGCATGACTTCCTCGGAAATTATTGTTTTAGCAATCGGTTTTTTTGTAGCCTTTTTTGTAGCCTTATTAGTTATAAAAGCACTCATGAATTTTATTAAAAAAAATAATTTTAAAATATTTGGCTATTATCGAATTGTTTTGGGGGTGATAATTATTTTGTATTTTTTAACACTTTGAATTAATTATCAATCATTATGCGTATTATTAGGTACAAGGATAAAATAAAAAATGAAATTACTCAAGTCTGGGGAACATCCAAGGCTTTTCAATAATATCAATAAATTATCAAGACCTATGTTAAGAAAAATATTTATTTCTGTTTTTGTTTTATTCTTTTTTACCAATTCAGCAATAGCGCAAAATGCTGTATTGGTGGAATTGACGGCAAGTGTTAGCGAATTGGCAGTGGGTGACACTTTCCAAGTCTCAATCAAGCTGAAAAATGCTAGCATCGGCTCTTTGAATATTGGCAATGTAGTGGTGCCTGGCATCGAAAATTTCCAACAGCAAAGCAGTTCGCAGTCAACTCAGGTACAAATGATCAACGGTGCGACTACTGCAGTCACAGAAACCGTTTTGACTTTGGTCGCCACAAAAGAAGGGGAGTTTAGTATCGGCCCAATTATAATTGATAGTGGTGGGGTAAGCGCTACAAGTAATACGATTTCCGTTCGAGCCACAAAGGCGACTAACAAATCATTTTTTGCCAGTACTGATAATAAAAATAATACTGATGTCAAATCAGACAATGATATGGATTTGGGCTGGTTAAAAAATGTATTGGCTTTGGTGCTCTTGGCTATATTGATTTATGCACTCAAAAAGCAAAGGAAATTAAAAAAAGGGGAATCAGAAAAAGAGCGCAAGGAGGAAAAAATAATTATAGATAAAACCAAAAATAATTTACCAGCGACTGACGAGAATAATTTTTTTGAAAAAGCCAAAAAATATATACTCGATTTTATTGAAAACAAATACAGGATAAACACAGAGAGTCAAACGAGCCAAGAAATTAGCGAAGAATTGTCTAAAAAAAACGTATTAAATTTTAGAGACATTATCAAGGCCCTGAAATTGTGTGATCAGGGTAGTTTTGCGCGTAGTGAAACAGGAAAAGAGGAAATTTTAAGTGTAATTAAAAATTTAAAATAAAAATATGGAACAGCAAATAGCCGAAGTACAAAAAAAATTTGAGGAAAAAAAAGAATCACTGCAACTTATTCAAAGTGAAATGGCCAAATCTATAGTTGGTCAAAAAGACTTGATTCATAAATTGTTGTTAGCGGTATTGTGTCGTGGTCATATACTCCTTGAAGGAGTACCAGGTCTAGCCAAAACCACTGCGGTTACGGCATTGGCTCGGATTTTTGATGCCAAGTTCAATCGTATTCAGTTTACGCCCGACCTACTACCATCTGATTTGATCGGCAGTCGTATTTTTAATCAAAGAGATAATACGTTTTTAGTAAAAAAGGGGCCAGTTTTTGCTAATTTTGTTTTGGCTGATGAAATCAATCGTTCGCCAGCCAAAGTGCAGAGCGCTTTGCTTGAAGCTATGCAAGAACGACAGGTGACAATTGGTGAAGAAACTTTTCCGGTACCCGTTCCATTTTTTGTAATGGCAACTGAAAATCCGATTGAACAAGAAGGGACGTATCCGCTACCAGAAGCTCAAGTAGATCGCTTTCTTTTTAAAACAGTGATTAGCTATCCGAGCAAGGAAGAAGAATTGGCAATCATTAATATGATTGAAAAGGGGCAGAATACAAAAACAGAAGCCAAGCTAAACATTGAAGGTATTTTGGCATTACAAAAATTAGCTGGAGAAGTGTATATGGATGAAAGTATTAAAAAATATATTACCGATATTGTGCATACTTCTCGTTATCCAAAGGAGATAAACGAAAAAAATAAAGAAATAGAAAATATGATTCTATATGGCGCATCTCCGCGAGCTTCTATTTCACTCATGCAGGCCGGAAAAGCCAATGCCTTGCTTGATGGTCGTGGCTACGCAATTCCGGAGGATATCAAAGATGTTGCTATGGACATACTACGTCATCGTGTTGTGCCCACCTACGAGGCAGAAGCCGAGAATATTAAGAGCGAGGATATAGTCAAGATGCTCCTGGATAGCGTGAGGGTCCCATAAAAATATGGAAGCAAAAGAAATAGTAAAGACAATAAAATTTTTGGAAATACACACCAATTGTCAGGTTAATGAAATGTTTGTGGGGAACTATAAATCTTCTTTCCGCGGGCAGGGACTCGAAGTCAGTGATGTTCGGAAATACGAAGAAGGCGATGATGCTAGACACATTGACTGGATTATCACTGCCAGGCAAGGAAAGCCATATGTCAAAAAATATCAAGAAACGAGAGAATTAACTACAATGGTAATGGTGGATGTTTCGAATTCCATGAACTTCAGTAGCAAAGAAAAAACAAAAGCCAACGTTGCCCTAGAAACGGCAGCGATTGTCTTGTTTTCGGCTCTCAAAAACAATGACAAGTTTGGAGCGATTATTTTTGCGGATAAAATATATGCCTATATCCCGCCCAAGAAAGGAAAAAAACATTTACTGCAAATTTTGCGAGAAATAATTCAAGGGCAGAATGAGGCAACTATGAAGAGCGCTGACTTGGCGATGGTTTTTAATTTTCTTAATAAAACGATCAAGAAGCGCTCTTTTTGTTTTTTGTTGAGCGATAATTTGCTTGACAATAAAGCAGAGCAAAATTTAATGCCATTAAAAATTGCCAATAAGAAACACGATTTTGTCTATATAAATTTGTTTGATAATTTTGAAAAAAAAATTACGGACGATTTTCCAATTATAAAAATGATAAATCCGGAAAACGGAGAAGTGCTGATTATTGATTTATCAAATAAAAATCTAGTCGAAAAATATAACAAACTACGATCCGAAAAATATAAAAAAGAAGCTGACTTAATCAAAAAAAATGCTATCGATTTTATGTCGATTTCAACTACAGAAAATATTTATAAAAATCTTCTTTTGTTTTTCAAGAAAAGAGCTTTGAAATATTGATATATTTTATGGAAGATATTCATGATATAAAAATACCAATAGAAACCCCGCTTCTGACTCAGAATTTAATTCACACACTCTGGTGGTGCTTTGGCTTGCTCTGTTTGTTCATCATCGCATATTTTATTTATAGGTACTATAAAAAGAAAAAATTATCCCATGAAGGCGAAAAAATTCAGGAAACGGAAAAAATTAAAACCAAAGAAGAGTTTCAAAAATTGGCAATGGATAAATTAGTTTCTACCAAAAAATACATTGATTTAGGAGAATATAAAACATTCCACCTTGAGGTGTCGGAGATTGTTAAAGAATATTTAGGGAATATTTACAGACGAGGATATTCGGACATGACCAGCAAAGAATTATCGCGAAGCCAAGAATTGCAAGGTGGTGAGCGTGAACAATTGGTCGATTTACTCCGTTTGGCCGATATGGCAAAATTCGCGCAAAAAAATCACGAAGAAGACGTGGCTCAACAAGTTTATAAGCTAGCCCTAGAAATTATAAAATAGTATGCATTTTGCTAATCCAATATTTTTATATCTGTTAATATTTATTCCATTGTATTTGTGGTGGCAAAAAAAATATCAAAAGAAAAATAAAGGAATATATGTTTCTGTTTTTGATGATCTGCAATCGGCAGCAGGGTACAATTCGCGGTGGAAGGCAATATTTAAATATGCACAAACCGTTTTGGCGATAGTTATTATCTCATTATTTTCTATTACCTTGGCTAGACCGCAAGGTGGACACGAGAAAGAGGAGCAGAGTAAAAAGGGAATTGATATTATTATTGCTGTGGATGTATCGGAGTCGATGCTCGCCGAAGACTTGCAACCAAATCGTATGGAAGTCGCCAAAGCTGCACTTGAAAAATTTATTAACTCGCTCAGTGACGACAGGCTAGGGGTTGTGGTTTTTTCTGGCCAAGCTTTTACACAAAGCCCATTGACCTTTGATTATAACATCTTGCGCGAGTACATAAAAAATATTACAACGACGAGTATCAATAAAAATGTGCGCGGTTTATCGGGAACTGCAATAGGTGATGCGATATTATCAGCGCTAAATAGATTCAAAAAATCCGAAGATCGAACAAAGGTTTTGATAGTAATTACTGATGGTGATGCCAATACTGGTGCTGATCCTGCGATTGCCGCCAAGAAGGCAAGCGATGAAAATGTAAAAATTTATACTGTTGGTGTTGGCAAGGTTGGTGGCGCGCCACTGCCCACCCTAGACTACATGGGACGAAAGACAGTGGCGAGAAACCAGGATGGTTCTGTAGCAATGGCGACATTCAATGAAGACGCGCTCAAAAACATTGCCAAAATCGGTGGCGGTCAATATTTTCGGGCCAGTGACAATCAAAGCTTTGATACGGTGATGGCAGAAATAAATTCGCTAGAAAAAAGAGAGGTAAAAATGAACATGACTATCGAGTATACGGAAAATTATTTTCCAGTTTTGCTTTCATTATTTATTATGTTTTTAGTTTTTTTGGGTTTTGCTACTCAGAGGTCAGAGATAAAATAATATGAATTTTTTCAAGTTATCGCTATTTCATCTATTGTATATTTTACCACTACTTGTTTTGGGTGTGTTTTTTATTTATAAAAATATTCTAAAAAATAAACAATTTAATACTCTGGGGCTAGCCAAAATGCGATCATATCGATTTGATGATAGATTCCATAAGCTTCGTTTTATTTTTCTAGGTCTTTGCTTGCTATTACTTTTTGTTTCTGTATTGCGACCTGTTTGGGGGGCGAATTCTAAAACCAGCTCAGCTCAGGGCGTAGATGTCGTATTTACCCTTGATGTTTCGCAGAGCATGCGCGCACTCGACGTGGGTAATGGCTCTACTGATCGCTTGACCTTGGCCAAGGCCATGATAAATAAATTTTCCACTCTGCACCCAGAAAATCGTTATGGACTTGTGATATTTGCAGGCGAGGCCTTTGTATCGACGCCGCTTACCGCTGATATCGATGCCTTTTTGACATTTCTTGATGGGGTTTCATATAATGATGTTGGCACGCAGGGCACAAATATAAATGAGGCACTAAAAGCTTCAATTGATCGTTTTTATAGCGAAAAAGACAAAGAGCGCGGGAGGGCTGTCGTAATTATTTCTGATGGTGGCGAGGAGATGGATGGTGATATTGCGGGATTCGCAAAATTATCACGCAGCTTTAATATCAAAATATTTGCGGTTGGCATTGGTAGTAGCGATGGTGTACCCATCCCGGATAGCACCGATATGTTTGGCAAAGTTACCCACAAACAGTATCAGGGAAAAACAGTGCTAACAAAACTAAATGAAAAAATATTGAAACAAATTGCCAGTGAAACTAGTGGTGAATATTTTCATGCTGAAGAAGAAAAAGATTTAGAAAAAATTATTGGGAAGCTGAAAACACTACAAACTACATCAATAAAAACGGAAGGGAATTTTGGTAGAGAAGATCGGTTTCAGTATTTTTTGTTTCCGGCATTTATCTTTTTTCTTCTTTTTCTTTTTTCTGATTCGGAAGATGAAATATTCGAATTATTAAAAAAAATTGTTAATAATTCAAAAAAGATACTAAAAATAAGTGTGCCACTTTTTATTATTTTATTACTTAGTTCGTGCGTAAATTCTGATATTACTTTTCGTTATTACAATAGTCAGGGCAATCAAAAATTTACGAAAAGTTATTACAAGGAGGCAATTTCAGAATACCTAAAAGCCTCCGACTCTTCCTCAAAATTAAAATATATTTCCGACAATAATTTTGCTGTATCCGAATACGCCACAAGCGATTACGAGAAAGCATTAAAAAAACTAGAAGTAGCAACGGTCAATTATTGCGGAGACAAAAAAGAAGAATTTTGCGATCAGTTGTTTTACAATTTGGGGAATATTTACTACAGACTTGGCGAAACAAAAAAATACAAAGAACAATCAGATTTATGGCAAAAGGCCATTGATGCTTATAAAAAAGATTTAGAAATAAATTCCGCAGATAAAGACGCGCAGGAAAATATTGATTTTATTACAAAGAAAATGAAGCAGGAAGAGGAAAAAAAATCAGGACAGAACAAGGATTCTTCAGGTGGTGAAAAAAATACGAGTGATAGCAAAGATGCTCAATCACAAACAGCTAGTTCGACAGAGAGTAGGCCAGAGGGTGCTGACAAAAAAGACGGAGAAAATTCTGGATCTGAATCAGGACAGGCGCAAAACGGAAATCTGGCAAAAGAATCGGAATCAGAAAATAAAACCGGTGACGCAGAAGGTGCATCACCAGATGATCAGTCCGTGCAAACAGGACAAACCGCCAAAAAACTAGACGAACAAACCAATCAGCAAGTAGATGAATACATGAAGGCGATAGAAGATAGAGAGAAAGGTGGTCAAGATAATTTTAAACAGAATCCAAATGGATCATTTAACAACAACAGCCCTTTCGATGATTTTTTTAACAGTCCAATTTCTAATGATCCATTTTTTCAAAATTTTTTTGGCGGTGGCTTTGACGGCAATTTCAACAACAAGCCAAAGGGGGATGAGAAAGATTGGTAAGAAATAGTTTATGAAACATTTTTTCTAAAATTTACGAGACTACAAAAAAAGCGATCTAATGAGATCGCTTTTTTATTATTGAAGATATTTATTGTTGTTGTGGCATCGAAGCATCATCATTGCCCGTGGCACCGTCTACGTCCAGATTAGCGTCCTTGGTTTTGATATTTACATTTCCACCAGTGGTATCAACCTCGGTGTCACCAGACTGAAGGGACGTATCGCCAGCCTCACCGTTTACATTTAGATCTGCTTCAGGAGTATTTGCATTCACGTTAGCACCGTTTACCTCCAAGTTTCCATCAGGAGTGTTTGATTTTACATTTCCGCCATTGACTTCCAAACTCCTCTGAGGAGTATTCACATTCACGTTCCCGCCATTGACCTCTACGCTTCCTTCGGGAGTGTTGACATTTACATTTCCATCTTCAACCGTGAATCCGCTATTTTTTCTACCTTCTTCGACATCGGCATTTTGATTGTCGGTCTTGACGTTTAAGTCATTTGTTTCAGCATTACAGCCTGCCAAAACTACGATAAGCGCAATACTTAAAAAAAGTGTTTTGTTCATTTGTTTTGAATTAAAATAGACATATAAATTGTAGCTCAAATTAATATTTTAAAACTACCGTTTCGCCAAGAGGCTCAACTTGTCTAATATAAATATATTCTACTATATTTTTAAAATCATATCAATAGTGATTTTTTCAGAGAGGGGTGGTATTTTTTTGAAGTTTTGTTATAATAATATCACAAATTATAAAAGCTTTGCTTTGTAAATGTCAGACAAGGTATAATCTTATGAATAAAAATCTCATTATGTATATATTTTTAATTTTAATACTA
>JBBRXK010000008.1:0-16111 GCA_038248465.1 Patescibacteria group bacterium
AGTTGCTTTTGAGGCTGGATCAGTTGTGACTGGCATGGGCATTGCGGCCAGCTTTGCTTGTCTCGGCAGTTTGGCTAGAGATGTTTATAACGGTGGTGGCGCCGAGCATCTCAAGGACTATTTGGCGGACAAGGACAAGGCAATCAAGGCTTTTGTTGAGCATAATTTGGGTCCAAACTCCGTACTAGTTGGAAACGATATGCCAAGTACGGCAGCGACAAATGATCTCGGCACCAATCTTCAGGACAACAACAGCACAATAGCCGGAGTTGGTAATGAAAAGTTAATGGCAGAAATACGGGCCGAACTAAGCAGTGAGGTGCCGAGCCCCGAAAATGGATCTGCCGAGATAAGCCAAGAGTTGGCCAAGGCCTTGCGACAAGGATTGTTGGCAGATGATGCGACAGGCATTGGCGCCAATGAATTTCCAGAAATAAAAAATACTGCGCAATGGGGTGATAATATAAAAATGAACGCGCAAGGCATTCCCGAACTTGCGCAAGTGAGTAATGCACAGGGCATAGAAACACATACCGATGATATACGTGTTGACACGCAAGTAGTCGATGATGTGGCGTTAGAAAATCTGCGTAGCGATAAAAAAATCGGCGCTGGTCTATCGCGCGCCGATGCCTTGCTCGAAGCAAAAGAGGCAATCAAACTGGGTAAGCAACTCAATTTGGCGACCATACATGCCAATCGGGGAGCAAATAGCATTGAAGGCGTGTTTATCAAACAACTCATGGACAATCCTCAGGAATTTGGTTTTGCGGGAGACGTTTCGAGCGCTAGTGAAATAAGACAATGGGCCGATGCCCAAGCGCATCGTATTGCTATTGCTAATGGATATTTTGATAATAAAACTGGTCGTGGTATTCTCATGAAGGGTAGCAGTATAAACCACAATGCTTTTGTTTTGAAAGCTGTGGATGGAGGCATTGGCGTCGATGAGTATATTAATGGCGAGCTCAAGGTATCGAAAATGCCGGGCGCAACTTTTGAAAACACAAATACTGGTGATCGATATATACGACAAGAAAATTTGGGTGAGCCCGAAGCGAATACTCATCATGAAGTTAAGACAGAAGTGCAGACAAACGCAAATACTCCAGAGATAGAAGGCACGAGACCAGCAAATATGGCAGAAAATCCGACCAGTGTTGAAAATATTCATATATTAAAAAATGCAGAAGCGACATTTGGAATTAAGCAAAGTGAACTGAGGGAACAATTTGCTAAAGTCGGTATAAATTTTGATCACAATTTGAGTGAAAATGAAATTAGCAAAATAAATTATTTATCACTACATACAGCCGAGCTCGACAAAAGTTTAGCGGTGCTAAGCATTTCAGAAAAATTGGGAACTAATTTTGAAATAGCTAGAGAGTATTACGAACAATTGTCACTTCTCGATGGTAATGAGTTGCGCCAATCAGGGCTACTCGATGTGCTCCAAAACAAAAGTTATCGAACTGGCTTTTCCAAGGTATTTGGTTTGGAAATTCCCGAAGGCAGAATAAAGATCAAAGATAATGTTTTTACCATAGTTGACGTACAGCCAGGCTATGATTTGGTGCTAAAAAATGACGGAGGCTTAATGCAGTTTGGCGTTGATGGACCATTTGGCAAAAGCAATTGGGGGGCAAGCGGACGAACTTGGTTTTTTCACGCCGATGCCGAATTAAATAACGAAAACATAAACAAAGCCTTGGCAGAAATTAAAACAATGGTGCGGGGGGAGAAAAATATTGAAGCAATAAGACCGAGCAAAGAGGGGCGATGAAGTTCAAATGAAAGGAATGGGAAAGCAAAAAAATAAAAACAAAAAGAGCTACAGAAAAATTGATTTTGCATAGCTCTTTTTTAATTATTTAGTTAGGAATAATCTATTATATCCAACAAAGTGCTTTTGCTTTTTTATGGTGTTACTTTTTTTATAACTAGTCGTTATATATAATATAGGCAAATAATACACAACAATGCTTAGTGATGCAGAAATAGTCAAACAATTCAAAGGTGGAAATGCTGATAGCTTTGGCTTGCTTTATGATCGTTATATTGAGAAGATTTATAGCTTTGTTTATTACAAAACCCAGCACCGAGAGACAGCTGAGGATCTTGTTTCACAGATTTTTTTGAAAGCAGTCAAGAACTTGAAAAAATTTGATACCAGCAAAGGCACTGTTCAGGCTTGGCTCTACCAAATCGCCCGCAACACTGTGATTGATCACTATCGCGGACAAAAACAAGACAAAAATATCGATGACATTTGGGACTTGCCAATGAGTAGCAATATTGAAAGAGACTTGGATGCAAAACTCAAGTTAGAAAAGATAGAAAAATATTTAAGCACCTTAAAAAGCGAGCAGAGAGACGTATTGATCATGAAAATTTGGCAAGGGATGAGCTACGAGGAGATCGCTGAGATACTGGGCAAGTCAGAAGCTAGTTGCAAGATGATGTGTTCGCGTTCTTTGAGGCAGTTACGCGAAGCGATGCCCTTGGAAATGTTTCTGTTATTGCTAATGTTGTGGAAGACATAATACGCATCTTTTATTATTTGAACAAAAAAAACTTAACGAGCATTTTTTAAATTATAAAATTAAATCATTCAAAATTGTTTATAAATTTAAAATTTCATACAATAATTATATGAATAACGATATAAAAAAAATTCTAGAAGAAATCTACCTGATTGATGCCGAGATGCGAAATCATGAAGATGAGCTACAAAAGATTATTAATGAATTAACAAAACAAAAACCCAATGTGGTCATTGACCAGGTTTTTATTAAAACACTTAGAGAAAAAATTATGACAAAAGAAATTAATCCAATCGAGCAAATCGAGGAAGAGATTCTCGAGAGACCGAGGATTCTCAGTTTTATGAATTTGGTATTTTCGGGGGTAGGCGCGCTTGTCATGCTCCTGATTATGTTGCCATTTCTCATGCCCAAAACAAACATTATTAGCAAGGAAATCGCGAAGAAGTCGCTTGTTAGTGGTATAATTACAGATTTAGGAAATCAAGCCTTTGGTTCCTTGGTGGCAAAAAATAATGGCGAAGCATTAGCCAGTGGTGCTGATGCTTTGCGTGCATCAGATCCAGTGCCACTTGCAGCTACGGCAAATAAAGTCAGTAACGAAACGGCAATTTCTAGTTCTATTGCCTACGGACGTGGCGGCGGAGTTGCTACATTTGCCGGCGATGCCAAGATGATAGCTCCATATTTTCCTAGCTATAAATACAAATACACCGGCGAAGATCTGCAGCTTGATGATGCGGAAGCAGCGGTATACAAAAGAATTCCCGGGCAAGGCATCGCTGTAGTCACGGAAAATATTCTGAGCAATTTGGCTATCACTCAGGTACAACTTGCCAAATTGGCTGCTCCAGAGCTACAAAGCTTTGTATTACAAGAAAACAAAGAGTATGGTTTGCAAGCCACTATCAATATCAGCGAAGGTACTATCGATTTTTATCAAAATTGGCAGAAATGGCAAAACTACTATCCGAATTGTGACAACGACAATTGCTGGGAGCAAAATCGTATGAAGATTGATCAAGAGCCAACAGACGAAGCAGTGCTTGCCAAGGCTGATGAATTCGTGGCAAATTATGGAATTGATTTGAGTGGCTATGGCAAAGGTGAAGTTCGAAATTCTTGGCGAAAACAATACGAAGTCGCACAAGACAAAAATACTTTTTATCTTCCCGAAGATATTCAAGTCGTGTACCCCCTTCTCATTAATAATGAAATTATTTATGACAGTAGTGGCAATAGTTTTGGTATAAGTGTCAATGTGAATGTAAAACTGATGAGGGTGTCCAGCATGAACTCACTCCGCATAAATAATTTTGAAAGCTCAAACTATCAACTGGAAACCGACAAGGAGAGGATCGTAAAAATGGCGGAAAAGGGTGGAACAAGCCCGATTTACTATGCCGATGAAAACGGAACGGACGAAGTGAGTCTAGAAATAGTCGAACTCGGTACACCAAAAAGAGTTTTACTTAGTCATTGGTACTACAATGAAAAGACAAGAGAGTCATCGGAACTATTTGTGCCTGCGCTCGTTTTCCCTGTCACTAAAGCGCCCCAAAAAAGTGAATATTTTTACCAGGAAAACTTAGTTATTCCCTTGGTCAAAGAAATTTTGGACACCTACGATAGCAATTTCGGCGGACCAATGCCGTTGTTACGTGAAAATATGATTGCGCCAGCAAACACTATTTCGGGCGAAGCCTCGAGTGCAAGCGGTCAAGAAGTCGCGCCACCACAAGAATCAGAATCAGTACCAGTACCAATGATGGAAAAAAAGAATTAATTAGTAGTAATAATAAAACAGCCACCCGCGTGGCTGTTTTTGTTTTGAGAATATATGCACGGAGTGTCGCTGATTGTTTTTTTATTTGATTTTACTGGAGTTAATTCGCCGAAACAAAACTTTGAAAGACATTGTAAGATGGTTTTTTGCTACCGTCGTGGCGGAGGAGACCGAAGAAGTTTTCGGGAGTGCTAGTGGCGATGTCGTTATCGCGAAGGGAATAGAAAAAATAAGAGGCGAGCCAGTCTTTATTTTCTGCGAAATAATCGAGGCCATCGCTCAAAATTTCACTCTGAGCGGTTTCCGTCATAAAATTTTTTCCATATACAAAGGAACTGAGCTGATTGGCGTTAAATGCGGTAGTCGGACCACTAGTTGGGGCACCGACCTCGGTAATCCAGATTTTTTTATTGGCATCATTGTTGCTAATCATGATCTGATGAAGAACTGACATTTGTTGCCAAGCATTCCAGGGTGCTTCGTAGCTTGGTAGAGCTGGATATGTGTAGGGATGAAAAGAAACAGCATCAAAATATTTGCTTTGGCTGGAGAGGACATAGAGTCCAGTCAAAAAAGTGATAGGAGAAATCCCACCTTCGGCATCATCGGCGGATGGTGCTAGTCCACCACTCAGCACAATCGCATCGGGATTGGCGTTTTTTATTTCGAGGTAGGCTTCTTTTAGTATTTTCGCATAACTGGAAACACTAGGTGTTGGTTTCCAAAAAAATGGATAATTGGGCTCATTCCAAATCTCAAAATGGCTAATGGAGTCTTTGTACCTTGCGGCTACCACGCCAGCAAAATGTCCAAAAGTTTTTGGATCCGCTGGTTCGCACTGCCAATCGTTTTTGCAGAGATTTAGTCTGGCCCATTTCGGCGTATATGTAATAATTCCGAGCGAATTTATGCCATATCGTTTGGCTGTCGCCGCGACCATGTCGACGCCATCCCAGTTGTAAGTATTGGCATTGTCGTTTTGGATAACTTGCCAATCGATATCCCACCGCACCCAGGTAATACCCAGATCAAGCAAGGATGCAAAATAGCTATCTAAATCGCTTTGCTTAAAATAGGGAAGTCCGCCACCAGCGGCAACACCAAAAGTACCGACGTGTTCTGGCCTTGTTTCGGGAGCGCTTGTTGTATTTGTCAAAGAGTCTATAATCGGAATTTCCTGTGCATTGGCGGGTGTTCCCGATATTTCGACGATTGAATTACTGACAGTGAGCATGCGAGGTGGGCTGATCATTTCAAGTCCCAGAACATTGATCTTTTTATTATTTTGTGCTATTTCATATATAGCAATATTAGGGCTTGGGCCATGATATAGTGCTTTTGGCGAGTATGGCTCTTTTACAAGCTTATTCGCTTCTTTATTAATAGCCCGAAAAGAATACATTATTGCGAATATTACAAACAAAAATAAAAAAAGCACGCGCACACGAGCCAAATTATTAGCTTTTTCTCCCCTGTTAATATTATTGATATTTTTCATAATTTAAAGTTAACATAAATTAATAAAAAATGCTATACTGATTTTGCAAGCTTTTATTAAGATAAGTACAATATTATGAATAATAAATTGCGTATCATTATATTTTGTTTGGCATTTTTATTGCCTGTCTTTTATGTTTCTGCTACCACTGTTTATCTTTCCTGGGAACCCAGCAACTCGTCAAATTTGACAGGCTACAAGATATATTATGATACTGTTTCGCATACTGGCGGTACTTGCCCAAATGATTATGCTAACTATAATAACCCAATTATTGTTGGCAAGGTATCTAGTTATAGTGTCGATGGTCTTCTGGATGGCAAAACCTACTATTTTCAAATTACGGCTTACAGCGATTCAGGTGACGAGAGCGTTTGCTCCTTTGATCCAGGTGAGCAGAGCATCAGCACACAGGTGGTGGCAATGCCAGAAAATTCTGCAAGTGGACAATCGTCTGGTGGCGGAAGTAGCAGTGGTGGGATTAGTGTGAGCCAAAACACAGTAAGTCAAGGACCTAGTTATCCCAAAGAAGTTGTCCCACAGACCAATGCCCAATCTTTGCTACGAAGCGACAATAAGCAAACCGAAGCGAACCAAAACACAGTCAGCAAAAAAGTTGATATGGATATATTGCAGGAAGCAAATCTGGTTTATATGAGTGTCAATTTTGTGCCCCTAAATGAATTGAATCGTGCGCTCTATGCTAAAATATTGATGATGAAAAAAAATACATGTACAGAAGCTGACAAAAAAAGAATCGCCCATTTTATTCAAAATGGCACAGCGTCAACTCAAATCTTGGGAGCGGGGGAGCGAGCAGGGACCATCGCCTCTTTTATCACCGCTTTTGGCTATTTTCCTAGTAGCGAATCTGACTGGACTGATGTTATCAAAATAGCAAATGGACGTTGGACCGGCCAAAGAAATCAGGAAGCAGAGAAGTCGGCGGAAAATATTTTTAGAAAAATATATCTGCGAGCACCAAAAAGAGCGACGATAAAATATGATGATAATGCGATTATGGTAATTGCCTACGGTTTGCGACCGAGTAAACGGAACGTTGGTAGTGAGGTGGCTGCTATAAAAAGTTTTAAAAATATTTTCAAACACGTGCCAAGCGGTGCTAGTGACTGGAATGTGGTGCGGACGATAGCATATTCGGGGGCTAAAAGATAGTTTTGATAAAATACAAAGAATTGGCCCAGACATCTCGAGTATTTAGGGACGATAAGAAACAATAGACGGGGAATATTATATATAAGCATATTAAAAATGGTGAACATTCGATAGAATAGATCAAACTACTGAAATTAGAATCATCTTACTCTTCGCATAAAAAAACGGCCACGAATTTATTGTGGCTGTTTTTTTTGTTATCCCAGTATTAACTCTTAACTATTATTTCTTAATTTTATCTCTTATATATTTGAGCCAAATATGAAAAAGCCAACCGCGGAAATACATGTGATCCAGATATAAGATTTTTTTAAAAAGTTTTTCGCCAAGACTTCTGTTGTTAAAGACAACGTTTTTCAGGCCTTCTTCAATGGCAATTTGTAATTCCTGGTCTAGTCCTTTTTCTTTGAGGGCCAAAAGATTTTCTTGGTGGAGTGGGGCGTCATATCCGCTATTTTTTACCACTTCGGTAACAAAAGCGTTATCCAGCTCTCGCGGAAATGTTTCCGCGTCTTTTAGTTTGTCTGCAACTCGCAAATTTATCATGGTGCGAATGCATTTGTCACATTTTCCGCAATTATATGTTCCTTTGATGTTCATGTAGCAGACTCGTAAATATTTCATGGCCAAAGATGATTTAGCAACTTGCCGTTCCACTTTTTGGACGCGGTTGGATTCGGAGCCATCGTGTTCAAAGACTAGGTTTTCGCTACTCCAGTTATTGTCAAGCTCAATATGTGTTCCCCAAGGTATGACTGGCACAGTACAGTTGAAACTAGATGGTATATATATTTTTTTGAGACCTCGGCGTAAGCAGAGACCGACTGCTGCCAAGCTGCCACCATGAGTGTAGTTGGGAGTGAGTATGGCTTCGAGCAAGGCTTGAATATTACTCTCCACTTCGATTAGCTCAATGTTTTCTGCGCTAGCGATACTGCGGATATTATCCAAAGTTTTTTCCCAAAGTGCTTCACTGCTGAGATCAATATCCGTTCCCTTTATCAAGACAAAATGACTAATTTTGTCTTCGGTGTCAGATTTGTGTTTGAGATATGTATAAAAAGAATCAACCCCACCAGAAAAAAAAGTGGCAACATTTTTTGCCTTGATATCATCTTTTGTCATTCTGTCCACTTTGATATTTATAGATTTCATTCCAATATTCCAGCCGACAAAAGTTTTAATTATTTTTTGCATGCCGTCATATAGTTTTTCTGAGATACTACCTTCTATAATTATGTCTTGACCCAAAAACATGGAGGGGACGAGTAGCGTTGCGGCAAAGGGACTAGCATCTTCATACAAAAAGTCTTGATATTTTTTATCAAAAGCAAAATAAACCGTATCATGACCGATTGGTCGGATTTTACAGTCTGCCAGGAGGGAGATTTTGTCTCCAGTGAGCTTGGTTCTTATGTTTTTGATTTGCATATTTTAGGCTTTTTTGATGTTTATATTATATAATAAATATAGTCTCTGTAAGTTGGGAGGGGCTTGTAATATTAAGTAAAATAACTTATGATATTACTTGACCCTAGGACTTTACTATTAAAATCGTTTTATGTCAATTATACAAAAAATTTACAATTTTCGGCACGATAGCCTATTTCGGAACTCATTTTATCTTTTTCTTACTACTGGTGTAATGGCAGTTTTTGGTTTTGTTTTCTGGTTGATCTGCGCCAGACTTTTTACACCTTCGGAAATTGGAATTGCTACTTCACTTATTTCATCCATGACGCTTATTTCGTATATTAGTCTCCTAGGCTTTAATAGCACTTTTATTAGAATTTTGCCAACTTCAAAAAATCAAAATGAGGTAATAAACGCGGGCATTGTTCTTTCGATGATCGCCGCGATTGTGTTGGCTACCGTCTATGTGTTTGCTATTCCTTACATTGCACCACAGCTTAGCATTATAAATCAAAATATTTATTACGAGCTAGGTTTTATTGCCTTGGTTGGATTGGCCACTATAAATTTACTTACTGATAGTATATTTGTCGCATTTCGAAAAGCCAAGTACAATTTATTGATTGATGGATTTATCATGAGCGGTTCCAAATTGTTCTTACCCTATTTATTTGTCAGCTTAGGTGCCTATGGTGTCTTTGCGGCGTCTGGAGCAGCTACCTCGGTGGCTATGGTAGTTAGCGTTTTATTTCTTATATGGCATTTCGATTTTGTACCAAATTTAAAAATTCATTTTTCTACAATAAGAAATTTTTTTCATTATCTATCTTTAAGTTATGTAGCTAATCTTTTTAATATCATACCCGTGATAGTTATGCCAATTGTAGTTCTTAACCATCTTGGTTCTGCAGCTGCCGGCTATTATTATTTATCATTTATGGTGGCAAATTTGTTATACGCGATCGTGTACGCCGTTTCTACTTCTCTTTTTGCCGAAGGCTCTTACGGAAGGGACGATTTGGGAAAACTATTCAAGCGCTCTTCTTTGATTTTGACTGCTATAATAGTTCCTGCCACCTTATTTCTTGTTTTTGCCGGGCCAAGTATTTTGTTATTTTTTGGCAAATCGTACGGACAAGAGGCATCTCAAACAATTATGATTTTTGCATTGTCCTCTCCGGTTGTAGCCGCTTATACCTTGGGGAATGTTATACTTCGAATAAAAAATCAGATTTATGCAAACACGGTAGTTAATTTTGTTTATGCGATTAGTATCAGTGGGCTAGCTATTCTCTGGGTTGATCGTGGGCTTATTTGGGTTGCATATGCTTGGATGCTTGGGAATGCCTTGGCCGCGGTTACTTCATTTTTGTCCATAATGTATGGTAATTTTATCACTACAAATAAAAAAGAGATCTGATATGTCGTTTTTAATTTTTTTTCCTCGGCAAATTGCTACAATTTATAGTGAGGAAAATAATCTAGGTCAGAACAATTAACGGTAGCCTGAAGATTGTATTGACTGTTTTTTCGCTTGTAATTATTTAGGTTTGGACACATTATACTGTAAGTAATTGACTAGGATATTTTTTCATATACCTTCTCTATTTTATTAATGAAATTAGTTATATTAAAAAGATTTGCATATTGACAAGCCTTTTTACTCATTATGCCAAGATTCTCTTTCTCAGTTAAAATTTTATTGAGCACAAAATGCAGTGCATTTATATCTCCCACTGGGAATGTATATCCCGTTTCGCCATCTTTAACTAGTTCAGGAATGCCACCTATTTTTGAACCTATAACTGGTCTGCCTATCGCAAATGCCTCGATACAAACAGTCGGCAAATTTTCTGGCCAGATTGATGGAATTACAACTACTGTGGCGTTTTGATATTCTCTTTCTAGTGAAGTGCCCGCCTTGACCCATCCTTTAAAATTTACTTTATCAGAAACATCTAATTTTTTTGATAATTTTATCAAATTATTTTTTTCGGAACCATCACCAACAATATGGAGTTCAGCATCAGGAAGGCTTTTGCTTAGTTTAGAAAAAGCCTCTATGAGGCAATGAACCCCCTTCACTTTCTCAAGTCGACCAACGAATAAAATTTTATTATTCATAGTCAATTCTTTATATTTAGGAAGTTTGATGCCGTTGTAAATTTGACATACTTTTTCTTTCGGCACATCTTTCTTAACGCAGTCAGCCAAGTATTTACTTGGCGCAATAAATAGAGAGATTCTCTTCAGTGCAAATAGATATAAGGGTCTTTGCAATAATAATATATAATAGTAATACATAGTGCCAATAAATGTTGTGTCCTTTAGGTCGTATACTCTTTTTTTATAACATTTTGTTGGAAGTACCCAGGGCAACAGATTAAAGGTAAATTCCTCAGGCCCATGAATAGTCATCACGGATGGTATTTTATGTGAGGCAAAAATAATTGAAGGTGAAAAAAACATTATTGTGTGATAATGAACTATATCTGGTTTGAAGATCTTTATTGTCTTCCTTAAATTTAAATATGAAGGTAAATAAAATAGGTGATTAAAAAAATTAAAATATGAATTAGGTGGAATTGTTTTTGTTTGAAAATCTGAAAACATGTCAGAGCCTTGTATATTTGATGAAAAGACTTTAACATCGTACCCCTTTGCCTTAAATGCCTCTAATAAAAAGACTACACTTATTTGCGCCCCTCCTTCTGGAAAGCCAGTATTTATAACATGTAATATTTTAAATTTATTTTTTAATAGACTTATAAATTGATCTTTTGGCTTATTTTCTAACTCTTTATTTCTTGTCATGACTCTTAGAAGTCGTTGTTTATATTTTGCCCTCTCTTCAACTAGCCGATCAAACAAATCAATCAGTATTTTTGAATTTATAACTTTAATATTTATAACCCAGTCTTCTAAGCCAAGATCTCTCATAATGCCTCTAGTCTTGTGCTCGTACTCGATAGCTATCCCTGGAACATGATATGACAAACCAAACACCATTGCATGAAAACGAGTGCCCACAATCATGTCGGCTTGCCTATAAGCCAGCTTCACCTTCTGATAATCGATTGCTTCAGTAATCAGCACTGCATTTTTTGATTTTGATTTTTCCAATATTTTTTTCCCAATAGCTCTGTCATCATCATCGACATGTGGAAAGGTGCACTGAGGTACAAAAACTGGTTTTATGTAAGGATATTTTTCAGCAATATAATCTATAAGGTCGGCATGAGCTTGCTCGTAGACTTCTTGTTTCTCCGGAGTCATCCAATGTCTGACACTAAGCGCCAAAACCAACTCGCCCTCTTTTGCACCAACTATCTCTCGTAAATTGTATGACCCAACTGGCAAAAAAGCGAAGCCACTATCGGGAGCACGCTGTATATTTGGAGGCAGGTTTCCATCTTGGTCTACAAAATATTTTTTGCTAATGTCTTCTCGCAAAAGAACCAAGTCGATTTTACTCAGCATGTAGGCGGTGTATTTTGCTTCGAATGATTTCTGAAATGGTCCCACCGATACTGGCGCAGTTACAACTTTGCGACCGAGTTGCTTACAGAGGACTAGAGTTTGGAGAGCAAATAGTAGATGCATGCGACTACCGAGATCAGTTTTGGTGATGAAATAACCACCACCAACCGATATTACCAAATCTGCTTCATGACATTTCTTATATATTTTTCGTAAGTCTTTTGTAAATAACCAGGCAAATTTGCCTCTGGTGATTCCGACAATAAGAAGCGTAAGAAATATATAAATTTTAAACAGGTGATGAAAGGGGGAGCGGTGCATGTGGGAGGATGAGTGTAGTTCGAAAGAGCCGATGTTTTTGGCAAGGTAAAAAGTAGGGTAGTCGCCAGGGTCTTCCATGCTAGCAACAGATATTTCAGCGCTTGGATCGATAGATAATAACTGATCGATCAATACATGCAGCAAGGCAGCGTCGCCTTTGTCGTCCCGGTGAAAAGAATTTACTATTAGGAATTTCATATTTTTATTTATATACCCGGCTCCCACCATTATTATAAATTAAATTTTTATTATCGTCCAAAAATTTGATTGGATACGAATAACTAATTTGATCAGCGTTATAAAGGGCAACAGCCTTTTGTTTGATAGAGTTGGTTGGTCCAAGGAAGACATAAGAATTTTTGCGGATAAGTCCTGGGTAAATATTGTTTTCAGAGCCAAGCGAGACCAGTGAAGCTAATTTTTCCTTGGAGTTTTTATCTGTCTGAATGGAAATTGTTCTGCCACTCAAGGATGCTGTAGTATTTTTTGTGGCTTTTGATAACCATTCGGTGCCATAGATTTCGTTGGTTTGAATCAGATAGTTTTCATAATATATTCCTTTATTATTCAAATGGAGAACGTAGGTACTACCGCCAATCAGCTCACGCAAAAAAGAGCTTGAGTACAAAAAATATAAAATAAATAAAATAAGTGCAAAAATTTGACCATCTTTCTTTGCTCTAAAAATTTTCATAAGAACACTACCCACAACTATGCTGCCAACAGCAACGATAGGCGCTATTAAAAATAGTGACTGTTGCAAAGCTCGAAAAATTCCGTATTCCGTAGAAAGAACAGGCAAAACAATATTGGCCAGAATAAAAACCAAACAAAAAAGAGATAATAAATATATTTCAATATCAATCTTTTTGATAATTGAATTATTGAAAACAAAGAATATCATACCAATGGGAATTAGTAGTTCAATAAATTTTATAAAAATCTGGCCAAAAACTTCCATTGTTACTTGTGGATTTATTCCAATTATTTTTAAAGATTTGCCAACCACTGTTAGTTCCTGTGTTTCTTCGCCAAGAACGGTAAGAGGGTAATTAGCATAAGAATCGCGATTAAAAAATGTGCCTGCTGGTTCCTTGTTAATGAGGGGCTCGACAACGATCTTTTTATATTTTTCAAATTCATCAATTTGATCTGGTTTGCTAAAACTTAGAAGCGTTTTAATATCGATTGATTTGTTATTTTCTGAGAAACCGTGACCAACTGCATAAATAGTTTCATTTATTACTCTGGTTAAAGCCCCGCTGGTATTAGTGACAACAGCGGTCCAAAAAAAGCTCAAAACAAACAATGCAACAATCATGCCGGCAGTTATTTTTGACTTTGCTTCTTTGTCATTTTGGAGCAAGGCAGTTAGAGCTGATTTTTTAAATATTGTTAAATCCTTGTACTTAGAAATAATTTTTATAAAAATAGGTTTGGCGATCGCCATCAAGGAAAAGATAAGCAAAATAGTATAGGTTGTGGAGTAATGAGAAAGAATGACGCCTACGCCCATTACCAAAAACAAGCTACGACGAGTATTAATTTTAAATTGACTGGCAAATATAATATAAAGCATTAATCCAAAATAAAGAAAAGCCAATTCTTGTCTGATTAAAAAAGGCATATCCCGAAAATATGTCGGAAAACCGATAAAATAAAGCACCCCAATCAAAGAAATCTTGGCATTGGTCCAACTTCGACCTATCAGATAGATGATTGGTGTGCAAAGGGCAAAGAAAATTTGAAAGAGAAATTTGTAAATATATAGATCGGAAATGTTTAATAAATTACTAAAAATTGTTGGAAGAATGGTGATGCTCAAGCAGGCGTTATAGGCATCACGATATAAAGACATTTTCCAGATTCCGGCGTTTCTGGCAATTTGAAAAACTCTAAATTCAGACTGGATGTCATGCCCTGTTATATACCAGCCTCTTAGGCTGGTCATGAGAAGGAGGGATAAGGAAATAAAGAATAAGGCAGTGAGTATAGCATTTTCGCTTAATTTCTTTGATAAAATTATTAAAAAAACCAGGTAAATACTTAAACTTCCCAACATTAGCATAGTTAACAAATTGCCCCCGCTGTTGTTAAGTACAATTGAGCCTAATATACTTAAAATAACAAAAATAATAGGTATTATGGAAAATATAAAATCAAAACGATTTTTAAAATATAAATATTTAAAAGTTGGAATAGAAATATTTTTTATTTTCCACCAAAAAACACTCATGAGTAAAATTGTAAAAAAAACAATTTCGAAAAGTAATGGTATTTTATCTAGTGGACGAGCAATTCCAAGAAGAGGAAGAATGGAATTACCAATTAGGGCAAGTAGCATTAGTTCTAGTAAACTGAGCCCAACAATAATACTTAGCGCACCCCAGAAACTTTTTTCTTTTAATTTAAAAATAAAAAAAGTAAGTAGCCCTGGGACAATAGATAGAAACAAAAAACCAGAAATATTAAGCAGTTGAAATTTATTAAAGTTAAAGAGGGATAGTAGGCAAAAAATGGCCCCCCAAATAAAAATTGAGATTAACACCAAATAGTTATTTATTTTCATTTTTTTCATTTTTTTGTTTGTTTATAAATATCACCCAACTGGTCAACTAGCTTTTTCCAGGAATATTGTTCGGCTTTATTCATACTTTTTTTTGATTGAGCTATTAGATAATCCGGATTATTCCAATAATAATTCAACTTGGTGGCAAAATTCTCGGGGTATGGTTCATTTATTAATTCGCCAGTATCTTTAATTAATTCGTGGTTTCCTGGAACATCTGTTCCAAGCACTGGTAAACCCGCTGCCATAGCCTCTAGTACTACGAGGGGCATGCCCTCGTGATCGGAAGTGATAACAAATACATCGGCATCTAGGTAGTAATTTTTTAAATCATTGCCATACCTACTACCCTCGAAACCTATGTTTGTTAATTGATATTTTTTTACAAGTTCTTCTAGTTTTTGCCTATCTTCGCCATCGCCAACAATCGTTAAGTGGGCAGGAAAAGAGATTAGTCGCATCATTTCAATTAATCGCTCTGGACGTTTTTGGACTGCCAATCGGCCAACGTATAAAATTTTCAATTTATCTTTGGGGACAGGGTGCGCAGTATGTGAAAAATATAATTCACTTACACCATTAGGTATCACAAATATATTTGATTTTTTTACTTTGTATACCTCATTTAAAAATTGTACTTGTTCTGGGTTGAGCACTATGATCTTGTCGGAATGACGCAAAACGTAACCTCTAAACAATTTTTTGTAAATAATAAAAAATGGTCCAAGCGGGCTAGATGGGCCGATTTCCATATGGAAGTGGGCGATAAAGGGGAATCGTCTAATCTTGGCTGCCCAAAAAGCAACCTCGGCGACAAAGGCCTGAGCTACGTGTACATGTAAGATTGCACCTCTCGGTAAAAATAAAATTTTAAAAAATAAAGACCACACTATAGGTGTGCGGGCAATCTCGGCACCGTGAAGTCGCTCGAGTTGATAATTTGGTGCTTGTTCGATTTTTTTGGATTCTCCCGACTCTAAATCGGAGCTAAATACTTTAACTGCATATTGTTGTCTCGATAATTCCTTGGATAATTCTTCGGCGACCACTTCGATACCACCGATATGCGGGGGGTAAAAAGCACTAACACTTACTATAGTGGTTTTAGGCAGTTCCAACAAGTTGGAGAACAATTTATGGTATTTATCGCATTGAGTATGCCAGCTGTACTCTGCACTTACTTTTTGACGTCCTTTTTGTCCAAATGATTTTATCATTTCTTGGTTGTTCAGAAGAGTATTTATTTTATCAGTAAGCGATTGCAGATCAGCCGGCTCTACTAAAAAACCCGTTTTGCTATCTTCGACTAGGGTGGGTATGCCGCC